>JBBRVK010000001.1:0-42556 GCA_038247045.1 Minisyncoccia bacterium
GCTGGAGGTTGTTTCTCTGTTGATTCTGGAACTTCTGCTCAATACGGAACAACTGATTGCTTTACCAGTGGAGGAAATCCAGAGAGTTCATTCCAGAAAACAACAGTTACATATACATATGGTAGTAATGGTGGAGTTACATACTATGTCTACCGTTCTCCCAACCCACTTGCTCCAGGAAACTCGATAACTTATATCACTCAATAATATGATTAAAAAGAATTTTATCTTCAAAAGAAATATGGTAATGGTCGGCATGCTTATATGTGCCGTTTTCATTTTATCCTATGGGCGAGTAATGGCCTTAAATGGACCGAGCACAAAACTAAATGGTCTCTACTTAGGTAACACTATTGTTGTCGGAGATACTTCTGCTACTTGGGCAATTGCTGATACAAATTATTTAAAAGGGGGACACATGCAAGCTGAAAGTCACACTGACTACATGTCTCACTTGGATCATCTTCAACTTCTAACAATTCCTCAAGCTCGTCGTTCTGTCGGCATGCTCGTCACCGTTGCTGATGACAATGATGGAGCTGCAGGAAGTCCTGTTGTTACTTATTTACTTATTACTAATCCTGCGACTGCCTTAACTACTGATTCTGATTGGACAGTTTTCATGCCTTCACTAGAAAATAATTCTGGTAAATATTTAACGACTGATGGGACGAATGTTATGTGGGGGAATGGAGGGTCAAGTTCTCAATGGACAACAACAGGTTCTGATATTTATTATAATACTGGAAATGTTGGTATCGGAACAACAACTCCTTCTCAAAAACTTGAGGTAGTGGGTAATGCTCTAGTTAATGGAAATCTTGCTGTTGGTAATTCTGCGGTTTCCGGAAGTTCAACTTGGGTAGATGGAACGATTGTTCCGACTCTTTTAAGTGCATCTCAAACAATCGGAGCAGATGCTGGAGTCAGATATGCAGGTGTTAATAGTTATTTAAGACTTGATAGTACTGCCACTGATTCAAAATATGCAGTGTTAAGTGTATTAGAAACACCACCAACTAATATAAATAATATAACAGGCGGTATTAGGAGTGGTATGTTTATTTTAAATCATAATGGTAATGGTATATTTTCATCACCTATTGGAATACAATCATTAGTATCTCTAAAATCAGGTGGTACTATGACCAATACAAAAGGTGCAGAGCTGGGTATATTGAATACCAATATAGGTACAATATCATCAGCTATTGCTTCTAATAATTCCATCACTAATCAATCAACAGGTATAATAAATTTAGCCATGAGTACTAGTGGTACTATTGTAAATTCTGGTAATGGAACTATTACAAATGCTGCTTTAATGAGTACGTATTTGCGTAATGGAACAAATGGTACAGCTACTGGTGCAACAATTAATTATTTATATGGATTATCATTAGGAAAAAGTGAGACTTGGTATAATTATGGTACAGTAAATAATTCCTACGGTATATATTTAGACCCGTCAATTGATGTAGGCACCACAAGATATTCTATTTATAATGCCTCACTATCTAATTCATATTTTGCTAGTAACATAGGTCTTGGAATAACTTCACCAACTGCATATTTAAATATAAAAGCCGGTACTACCACCGCAGGAACCGCTCCACTTAAATTAACAAGCGGAGTAAATCTTGGAACAACAGAAGCTGGAGCAGTTGAATATAATGGTACTCATTTATATTTCACCGCCGCTAATGCTGGAACAAGATATCAACTCGACCAACAGGTGACATACCCATCAGCAGGTATCGCTTTCTCAACAGGTTCTGCATGGGGAACATCCTACACAACAAGTGGGACGGGGACCGTTCTTGCTCTTACCTCATCTCCAGTACTTATAACACCCACTCTCGGAGTGGCAACTGCAACTTCAATCAATGGATTAGAACTTTCTGCTGAGAATACATATTTTAATACAAAGATTGGAATCAACGCAGGATTAAATATTATTCCTGGATCTAGAAATAATACATATGTTGGATTTGAGTCAGGAAAATCTGGTGCGACGGGAGGAACTTTTGATGCAGAATATAATACAGCGATTGGTTTTAAATCCTTCACATCTAATCTTACTGGATATGAAAATACAGCATTGGGGGATTCAACTCTTTACTCAAATACGACAGGAAGTGGTAATACAGCTTCTGGATCTCAAGCACTTTTTAATAATATTTCCGGTAATGGAAACTCGGCTTCTGGTTATGCAACATTACTTGCCAATACAACAGGAAGTACAAATACTGCTACTGGTTCTTATGCACTATCTGCCAATACAACAGGATCAGATAATACTGCAAATGGAAGCAACTCTTTACTTTCTAATACAACCGGTTTAAATAATTCAGCATATGGTGTTCTTTCTCTTTACTCTAATACTACTGGGAATAACAATACATCTTTTGGATATCAATCAGGTAGATATATTGCTTCTGGGACTACTCCAAATTCTACTTCAAGTAATTCACTTTATCTAGGTTACGATACTCGAGCTGCAGCTAATGGTGATACAAATGAAATTGTTATTGGTTATGGAACCGTTGGTAACGGAAATAATACTACAACTCTTGGAACAAATAATGTCCTATTTATAGGTAATAATACAATTTCAGGTAAGGTTGCACGCTTTATAAATAGTGCAGGGTACTGTGATGTTAATCCAACAACAGCATCTCTTATATGCTCTTCAGATATAAATTTAAAGAAAAATATTACCGATTTTAATAATAAAGAATTTACTCTTCAAGAAAATTTTAATACTTCAGATATTTCAATTTTGGAACGTTTAAATTATTTAACTCCCGTAAATTATAATTGGAAGAATGAAATAGATGGCACAGATAAACATATTGGTTTTATCGCTCAAGAAATGGAACAAATATTTCCCAATTTAGTATTTATTGATTTTGCGACAGGTAGTAAATCAATTGCTTATACAAATATGATTCCATATATGGTAAAAGCAATACAAGAAATGGATTTAAAAATAAATGAAATTAATAATTTAGAAAAAACAAACAATTGGAGAGATAATCTAATTTCATGGTTTGCTAATAGTAAAAATGGTATTTCACATTTATTTGCAAAAACAATCATAACCGAAGGAATGGAAATGAAAGATATTGCCACTGGGGATACTTATTGTGTTGTTATTACAAATGGTGAATTTAATAAAGTAAGAGGAAAGTGTGATGAAGTATCTTTAAATAAAGCAGTAGAACCTACCCAACCAGAAAAAACACCTGCTGTTGTTGTGCCAGAAATTATAGTCCCAGTAGTAGTAGTACAGGAAGTCGTTCCAATTATTGAGGCTCCTGTTATTGATAAAAAAATTACTCCGGAAGTAATAGTTGCACCAGTTGCTCCGGTTGATATAAAAGTAGAAAATAAAAAAGAAATAATAGTTCCCGTTGTTGTTCCTATTGTTGCGCCAGTTACATCTGTTGCTCCTACTGAAACTATAAATATAAATACAGAGGGAAAAGGTTTATAAAATAAATTTTAATTATTAAAACCACAAAGAGAAAAGAATTCTTTTTCTGTCTCTTTATCTATTTTATCAGTTACGATAATAATAAGTTCCGTAGATAGATTTAAATCTTTTTTAATATTTGTGAAAAGATGTTCATACGGATACATTGATATCCAAACAGAATTTTTCAAACAAACAAAACCGGCCTTCTTAAGTAAATAACGAAGAGCTTCTCTTTCGTTCTTTCTGTCCTCTGGAATATCAAGTAATATTATCCGCCAGTAATTATCCCAAGAAGTTGAAACTAGACTCGATTCATTTTCTAGAGTAATATTGTTTAATTTTTGTTTTCCTTGCTGTGTAAGTCTGAAATACTGCTTATTATCAGAGTTAAAGGCCTCTAAAAGCCCATCTGAGAGTAAATTTTTGATTGAACGGGAAATAGCATAGTTGGTTTTATTCTCTGTTTTACAATCACCTAAAACAACTTCTCCAACGTCTTTTTGAAGGGAATCTAAGGGTAAAACTCTCTTTTTTGAAAGAGTTTTAAGTATAGCTCTTTGAATTGAAGGCTTTTTTGCCATATAAAATATTATAATTCTTTTTTATATATTTAACAAGTATTTAGTGGTCGCAAATTACTTGTCAAAATAATTTGCTTGGTATATAATATAAAAGTTAGGTAAAAAATAACAAATTATCAACTAATTATTATTAATAATAAAATAAAGAAAATATGAGTAAAATTATAGGTATAGATTTAGGTACAACAAATAGTGCGGTTGCTATAATAGAAGGAGGACAACCAAAAATTATCGAAAATATTGAAGGAGCTCGAACGACTCCCTCTGTTGTTACGATGACAAAAAATGGAGACCGAATGGTTGGTCTTCTTGCTAAACGTCAAGCAGTAACAAATCCTGAGAATACTATTTATGGTATTAAAAGATTTATTGGTCATTTGTATGAAGATCCTGAAATTCAGAAAGATGAGAAAACTATTCCTTATAAAATTCAGAAAGGTTCAACTGGTGGTGTTGAAACAAAAATGGGTGATGCTTGGCTTCGCCCCGAAGAAATTTCAGCAATGATTCTAAGTAAGATTAAAGCTGATGTCGAAGCAAAACTCGGAGAAAAAATAACAGAAGCAGTCATCACCGTTCCTGCTTATTTTAATGATGCCCAACGTAAGGCAACAAAAGATGCTGGTGTAATTGCTGGACTTGATGTTAAGCGTATCATTAATGAGCCGACAGCTGCCGCACTTGCTTATGGTTTCAATACAAAGAAAAATGAAAAAATAGTTGTTTACGACTTTGGTGGAGGAACATTTGATGTTTCTGTTCTTGAAGTTGGAGATGATGTTATTGAAGTTAAATCAACAGATGGAGATTCACATATGGGTGGAGAAGATATTGACCAGAAGGTTGTCCGTTGGATTGCAGATGAATATAAAAAGGAATCAGGTATCGATGTCACAAATGATATGTTGGCACTTCAGCGTCTAAAAGAAGCAGCTGAGAAGACAAAACATGAGCTTTCCACAACTATGGAATCAGAAATAAATATTCCATTTATCACTTCTGATGCTTCAGGTCCAAAACATTTACTACTAAAGATGTCGAGAGCTGTTCTTGAATCACTTTCAGAAGAATATGTAACTCGTTCTATTGAAATTACTAAACGTGCGCTTGAAGCTTCTCCATTTAAAATGGAAGAAATTAATGAAATAATTTTGGTTGGTGGTCAGACAAGAATGCCAGCTATTGTAGATGCTGTTAGAAAATTATTTAATAAAGAGCCAAATCGTTCTATTAACCCAGATGAGGTTGTAGCTCTTGGAGCTGCGGTTCAAGCGGGTGTTCTCCAGGGAGATGTTCGTGATGTTCTCTTGCTTGATGTTATACCTCTATCACTTGGTATTGAAACATTAGGTGGAGTTGCGACAAAATTAGTTGAACGAAATACAACAATTCCTAGTTCAAAATCACAAATATTTTCAACTGCGGCTGATAATCAGACAAGTGTAGAAATACATATAACTCAAGGTGAGCGTCCAATGGCCACAGATAATAAATCTCTTGGAAGATTCATCTTAGATGGTATTCCACCATCACCACGTGGTATTCCTCAAGTTGAGGTAACTTTTGATGTTGATGCAAATGGAATATTAAATGTGAAAGCAAAAGATAAAGCTTCAGGCAAGGAACAATCGATTCGTATTGAAGCAAGTTCTGGACTTTCCGAAGCTGATATTAAAAAAATGAGAGATGAAGCTGAAATTCATCGTGATGAAGATGCTAAAAAGAAAGAATTAGCTGATGAAAAAAATACAGCTGAAATGATGATATTTACTGCTGAAAAATCAATCAAAGATTATGGAGATAAAGTAACACCTGAAATAAAGACTGAAATTGAAGTTAAAATCGCTGAAGTTAAAAAAGCTAAAGAAGGTAATGACATGGAAGCTCTTAAGAAAACTACAATGGAACTTTCAAATGAAATGTCAAAAATTGGTGAAGCAATGAGTAAGGCACAACCTGAACCTCAAGCTGAAAATAAAACACCAGAAGAACAAGAACCAGAAATTAAGGATGCTGAGGTAAAAGAGAATCCAGAAAAAAATTAACGTCACTTCATAGAAGATACTATTTTTGAGGTCTTCGGTTCGCTCGTGCAATATCGTATTTCAGATAATAACGAGCTCAACCAGACCATAAAAATAGTATCTTCTATTGTTACGTTTATGTATAATAAAAAATATGCCAAAAGACTATTACAAAACATTAGGAATAGAAAAAAATGCTTCTAAGGAAGAAATAAAAAAAGCTTTTCATAAACAAGCTCATAAATTTCACCCAGATAAAAATAATGGCGATGATTCAAAGTTTAAAGAAGCTAATGAAGCCTATCAAGTCTTATCAGATGATAAGAAGCGTTCTTCTTATGATCAATTCGGCAATGCAGACGGTCCTCAGGGTTTTGGAGGAGGGCAAGGTGGTCCATTTGGTGGCTTTGATTTTAATGGTGGAAATGGTGGAGTTGAATTTGATATGGGGGATTTAGGAGATATTTTTGGAGATTTTTTTGGGGGCGGTATGGGGCGTGGTAGAAATAAAGTAAAAAGAGGTAGAGATATTTCAACTGAAATAAATATATCTTTTGAAGAATCAATTTTTGGAATTGAACATACTGTCAAAGTAAACAAACAATCTAATTGTAATACTTGTGGTGGCACAGGAAGTAAACCAGGAACTAAAATGAATACTTGTAGTGTGTGTAATGGACAAGGACAAGTTCGTGAAATAAAGCGTTCTATTTTAGGTAATTTTTCAACAATAAAAACTTGTGATAATTGTGGCGGCACTGGTAAAATTCCTTCAGATAAATGTAGTGACTGTAGAGGTGCTGGGGTAAAAAAACAAGATGAAGAAATTACAGTAAAAATCCCCGCCGGAATTAATGATGGTGAATCTCTTCGTGTTAATGGTAGAGGTGAAGCAATTAATGGAGGAGAATCAGGTGATTTATATATTAAATTAAATGTTAAAAAACACCCAATTTATTCTCGTGATGGAACTAATTTATTAATGGATTTAAAGATTAAATTAACTGAAGCATTGCTTGGGGTGACATATAATCTTAAGACATTAGATAATCATAATATCGAAGTGAAAATACCTGAAGGTATAAACAACGGAGAGATGTTAAGGGTTCGAGGTAAAGGGGTGCCTTCCGTTCATGGACGTGGTGATATTATAATTCGGATTCAGATAGATATGCCAAATAAATTATCTCGCAAAACTAGGGAAGTTATAGAGATGTTAAAAGAAGAAGGTTTGTAAAAATTAGGAGTTAATCTTATAAATAACCAGATACGGGATTTAAGCCCTATCTAGGATCTACCTTATTTTTCTTTACAAATTTTCATATTTTGTTATGATGTGTCATGTTATTATTATTATTTATTACGGGTAGACAAATGCCTGGTATAAAGAAATGACTAAACGTTCAATCGCATCCAAAAAACTTTGGAAGCTTGGTATTAATGATTTTAATACTCAATACTTTGATTTTAACAAAGAAGGAGATTTAATAATCAAAGAGGGTCACAATATCTATAATGTTAAATATTTAGCTGAAAAATTTGGAACATCATTAGAGATATTGATGCCTTTTGTGATAGAAGAAAGACTAGAAGATTTTTTAGATCTTGCTGCTTCACTTTCAAAAAAAGTTGGGTATAAGGGTAAATTCTTTTATCATTATCCAATGAAAGTGAACCAAAGTAGAGATATTGTTATGTCTATTGTTGGAGAAGGGGCTCATCTTGAGACTTCTTCTTATAATGAACTATGGCTAGTCAAAAAAATGCTTGAGCAGGAAACTTTCGATCCGAATATTCGAATTCTTTGTTCTGGTCCAAAAACTGATAAATATATAAATCTGATTGATGATCTTCAGCATAAGGGAGTTAAGATTTTTCCTTTAATTGAGGGACCAAAAGAATTAAGATTTCTTCAGTATTCAAAATATGATGTAGGGATAAGACTTGATATGCCAATAAAGGCAAATTCATATTGGAATAAGCCAATTGATCGTTTTGGTTTTTCCGCAAAAGAAATACTTGAAATGGGAACTTTTAAAAATCTAAAAATATTACATTATCATGTAGGCTCACAAATTGAAAAACTATCTGATGTTTTAGTTCCAATAAAATATGCTCTTGATGTATATTTTAAATTGAAAGAAAAAAATCCATCTTTAGATACATTAGATATTGGGGGTGGTATGCCAATTCCTTACACTCGCACTAAGGGTTATTCCGTAAATAAAATTTTGGAAAAAATTCTTGAACTTGTAAAAAAGGAATCAGAAAAAAGGGAACTTCCTCATCCAAATTTAATTTGTGAATGGGGACGTTATATTGTTGCCCCAGCTCAAATTACCGTTTTTAAAGTAATTGATACAAAAACTATTTTAAATAAAAAAAGTCCGGCTAAAAAATGGTATGTAGTTGATGGTAGTTTCATGAATGATCTTCTTGATACTTGGGCTATCGGACAAAAATGGGCAATTTCACCAGTAAATACCAAAAGAGATGATGATCTAAAAGAGGTATGGCTAGCAGGTTCTTCTTGTGATTCTGATGATATATATACTGGGGTTGATGGAACTGTAACCCTACCTAATTTTGATGCCAGTGATGACAGTGAAGGACCAATGTATATTGTTGTATATGATACTGGAGCTTACCAAGACTCATTATCAGCTAAACACTGTATGTTATCTGCTCCAATGAAGGTTATAGCTGAGAATGGACATCTTGTTGTTGCAAGACCTCATGAATCACCTGAAGATATTGGAAAAACTTTTGGATGGTAAAAAAAGTTAAAAATTAATAAACAAAAATTACCAAAGCGAAGCCTTGGTAATTTTTGTTTTAAATTCCTAGTTATTTTATATATCCCTTGCTGACCAATAATTCTGCGTTTAATATTCCTCCACCAGCAGCTCCACGGACAGTATTGTGACTAAGGGAAATAAACTTGTAATCAAAAATATTACAATCTCTAAGTCTTCCAACCGTCACTGCCATACCTTTATCATTATCTCTATCTTTTCTAGGTTGAGGACGATTTTCTTCCTCGGTATAAATTATAGGACAAATAGGAGCAGAGGGGAGTTTTAATTCTTGAGGAGCAGATTTAAATTCACGCCAAATTTTTATAATATCTTCTTTGTTTGGTTTTTTATCTTTGAATAAAATATTTACACAGGCTGTATGTCCATCTATTACTGGAACTCTAGTGCAAGTTGCTGATATAGCAATATCTTTGTTTGTGATAAATTTATTATTTTTAATATTGCCTAATATTTTTAGAGGTTCATTTTCAGTTTTTTCTTCTTCACCTCCAATATAAGGAATAATATTATCAATCATATCAAGACTTGGTACCCCAGGATATCCAGCACCAGAGACAGCTTGAAGGGTTGTAATGATTATTTTTTTGACAGGGAATCCAGCTTTTTGCAAGGCATAAATTGGAGTTAAATAACTTTGAAGACTACAGTTTGGTTTAACAACAATAAAACCTTTATTCCAAGAATGTTTTTTCATTTGTGATGGTAATATTTCTAAATGATCGCTATTTATCTCAGGAACAAGCATTGGAACATCGTCTATTTGTCTATTGGCGGAAGCGTTTGAGACAACAGGGAAGCCTGCGGCGGCATATTTTTCTTCCATCTCTTTTACTAATTTTTTATCAGGTAATTCAAAGGCTGAAAAAACAAAATCGCATTTATTTTTAATTTTATCTATATCTGCGACATCCTCCATAATAATTTTTTTAACAGAGTGTGGTATTGGGGTTGCCATTTGCCAGCGATTTTTAACTGATTCTTCATAAGTCACTCCTGCAGAATTAGCTGAAGCTGCAAGATAAACAACAGAAAACCATGGATGATTTTCTAAAAGACGAATATAATTCTGACCCACCATACCTGTTGCACCTAGAATTCCAACTTTAAATTTTTTTGCCATTGTATTTCTTCAGAATTAAAATATTGTTTTCTTTATAGTCTGGTGAGTTGAACCGAGGACTTAAAGAAAATAATATTTTAATGTAGTTTATTTAATAAATTTTTTATAAATAGCTTTAACGACCTTGTTTATATTATCAGTTCTAATAACTGCCTCCATCCGATAACAATTTTCATAATAGAATGCACTTATCAATAAATCTGTTTTAAGTTTAACTAATAAGTCATTAAAATTACTAACATCTTTGGCATGAAACCATCCAACTAGAAATACCATACTTGCATTGACCATTTCTATTTTATTTACTTTGCCTTTCAATTCCTCATACACTTTATCTAACTGACCATTACTATTATTAGCTACTAATTGTAAGCTATACCTGGTATTACTAATTAATGTTATTTCAACTTTATATTTAATAAAAATCTCGCTTACCATTAAAAGTAAATCATTTACTTTAATATTTTCATCAGTAATTAACAATAAACTTAGATCTTTTTTTAAACTTACAATTTTAGCTCCTTTTTCTTGTTTTTTTATTAAACCTACCTTTGTATTTTTTTTAGGGTCTGAAATAGAGGCTATTTCTATTGGTGTTTTAAACATTTTCACATATTGAATAGCTTTATCATGAATGATTTTTCCTGATTCTTCGGCTTCTAAATAGCTAATTATTGGAATCGTTTCTGCCTCGGGTACTATTTTAGGATCAGCGGATAAAACACCACCAACATCTTTCCATAAAATAATTTTTTCAGCTTTTAGAGCTGTTCCAACAAAGCAAGCTGTTGTGTCTGTACCACCTCTACCAAGAGTCGTTATTTCACCTGTGATAGTTTTACCTGTAAAGCCTGAGATAACTACAACATCATCTATTTTAGATAATTTTTTATTAATATTAACTTCAGAAACTTGATATACAATATTAGCATTCTTAAAATTATTATCTGTAATAATAGGTATTTCTTCCGCTAGGATTTTTTGAGCTTGAATTCCTGAGGCATTTAAATAATGAGTAAGTATTATTGCTGAGAGTTTTTCTCCATAAGCGACAACTTTATCTTCAAGATCATTAGAAATATTTTTTTTATTATTTAAATCTTTTTCTAGATTTTCCAAATTCTTTAATAATTCTAATTTTGTTTTTTTTTGCAAATCAATATCTAAAATAAGGTCGTTTATTATTTGCTCATGCTTGCTGAATATATCTGATATAAATGTTTTAATTATCTCAGCGCTATAATTTTCTTTTAAATTATTTAAGAACAGGAGTATATAATCTGTCATTTTTGGCATTGCCGAAACAACAGCAATAGATTGATAACCTCTGGTTGTTTGCTCTTTGATTCTTTTTTTAATAACAGGAATAAGGTCTTTTGTTAAAATTCCACCTCCAAATTTATTAACAATGATTTTTTTATGCATATATAATTTGAGCAGCCCTCTGTTAATAATAGACCTTAGAATTATATAATATTATGTGTAAAAATCAAATATTATAAGGATTTTGTATGATTGACTTGTTAATGGTCTGATAGTAAAATATATCACATATTAACGTAGAATTATTAATTATTTCAGTATTGCATTTGCTATTAAATGTGACCTGAATTAGTAAAATCATATGGCAAAAATACTTGTAATAGGTTGTGGTAACGTTGGTAGTGTTGGTTTGCATAAGATGGCTCAATTCCCAACTGTTTTTTCTGAAATTCACCTTGTTTCTCGTACGCTTTCAAAATGTGAGGTAGTTAGAGATGCTATAAATAAAAAAACAAAGGGTAATGTAAATTTGATTGTTCACCAGGGGAACGTGGGGCAAACAGATGTTTTTTTGAATTTATTAAAAGAGGTAAAACCAGAACTTGTTGTAAATTGGGGTAGTCCATATGACAATCTCGTCGTCATGGATGCTTGTTTAGAATATGGTGTGAATTATATAGATACAGCTTGTTATGAAAACCCAGAAAAATATGGATTCTCTTATAAATTACAATTAGCTAAAAATGAAGCATTCAAAAAGAAAGGATTACTCGCAATCTTAGGTATTGGTTTTGACCCAGGAGTTTCCAATATTTATTCAGCTTATGCTCGTGATTATTTATTTGATAAAATAAAGACTATTGATATTCTTGACTGTAATGGTGGTTCAAAAGATAAAAAGATAAAGTTTGCTCCTAATTTTGATCCAGAAATAAACTTACGTGAACTTATTCTACCTATTAAATTCTGGAGGAATGGCAAGTGGCAAGAACGTGGCCGTCTAATAGATGAAGATGCTCCTTACTTTGAATTTAATTTTCCTGAAGCTGGTAAATTTACTCCATATTTAATGTATCACGAAGAAATGGAAACAATTCCAACCCATATTCCGGGATTGAAGCGTATTCGTTTTTGGATGACGTTCTCGAAAAATTATCTTACATATTTAAGAGTGCTTTATGAGATTGGGTTAACACGTATTGACCCAATAGATTACAATGGAACCCCCGTTGTGCCTGTTAAGTTCTTGAAAAAAATATTACCAACTGGAGATGATTTTAATAAGAGCTATAAAGGTAAAACCAACATCGGAAATATTATATCTGGGACAAAAGATGGGAAAAATAAATTCGTTTATATTTATAATGTCTGTGACCATGAAGGTGCTTTTAAAGAAACTGGGGGAAACGCTATAGGTTATACTACTTCTATTCCTACAGTTACATGTGCTAAGTTAGTTCTTGAAGGTAAATGGTTTGGATGTGGAGTTAAAAATACTGAAGATAAAAGTCTTGATTCAAAAATCTTTATTGAAGAGATGAAGAAGGTAGGTCTTTCAACAATAATAAAGAAGATAAAAGATTTACCAGCTGCTCTTAAAAATGATTATTAAATAAAAATATTATGTCAGATTATTGAATAATAATCTGACTCAATTAAAAATATGAAAAATTTATTTATAGAGCCATGGATTGATACAGAAGGCTGGAATCTTTTAGATGTGGAAAATGTAAAAACTCCATGTTATATTGTTAGCGAAAAAAGACTAGAGAAAAATCTAAAAATTTTAAAGGAAGTAGAAGATAAAACTAGGGTTAAAATATTAATGGCTCTTAAAAGTTTTTCTATGTTTTCAACTTTTCCATTAATGAAGAAATATCTAATAGGAAGTGAAGCTAGTTCTGTGAATGAAGCAAGACTAGGCTATGAGAAATTTGGAGGTGAAGTTCATGTTTTCTCTCCTTCTTATACAAAAGAAAATATTAAAGAATATATTAAATATTCTGATCATTTGGTTTTTAATTCATTTTCTCAGTGGAATAATTTTAAAAATATTTTAAAAAAATCAAAGAAAAAAATATCTGCTGGAATTAGGGTAAACTTGGAGCATAGTGAAGTTGAAACTTCTATGTACGATCCAAGTAGTCAGAATTCACATTTTGGAGTGACTAAATCAAATTTTGAAATAGAAAATTTAGAAGGTTTGGAGGGACTTCACTTTCATAATTTATGTGAACTCAATGCCGATGCACTGATGCGATCACTTGTTGTTTTTGAAGAAAAATTTGGTGAATTTTTGTCTAAAATGAAGTGGGTAAATTTTGGGGGAGGTCACCATATTACTAGATCTGATTATGATTTAAATTTATTATCAGAGATAATTTTAAAATTTAAGAAAAGGCATCCTCATCTAGAAGTTTATCTTGAACCAGGTGAAGCTGTAGCCCTCAATGCTGGGGTTTTAGTTGCTGAAGTAGTAGATATCTTCCATAATGGTATTGATATAGCAGTTCTTGATGTTTCTGCGACAACGCACATGCCTGATGTTCTTGAAATGCCATATTTACCGACTATTTTAGGAGCGAGTCCTAAATCGGAGAATGGTAACAATTATCGTCTGGTTGGACCAAGCTGTCTTACTGGAGATGTTATTGGTGAGTATTCATTTGGTAAATCCTTAAAAATTGGAGAAAAAATTGTATTTCTCAATATGGCTATTTATACAATGGTAAAGAATAATACTTTTAATGGAGTTAATTTGCCTTCTGTTTTAATTTGGACAAAAGATAATAAGATAAAGATTATTAAAAAATTTGGATATAAAGATTTTAAAGAGAGATTATCATAATGTAGATAAAAAGCTGCACAAATTATATTATAAAAAAGTCCTCAGACGAGGGAAATAAAAAACAGAGCCAGACATTTTTTATAATATAATATAATTTGTTACGTTTTTAATAAAAAATATATGAATAAAATATTAGAAGAAATAATATCAAAATTTAATCCAGATGAAAATGGGTTACATCATCATGGTATTTTTGGTCTGCCTTTTAAATCAGAAGAATCAAAAATGGTTTTACTTCCAATTCCATGGGAAGCCACTGTCTCTTACAAAGGTGGAACATCTTTAGGTCCAAAAGAGATACTTGATGCTTCTCAGCAAATAGATTTATATGATGCAATTTATCCAAATGGATGGAAAGAGGGTATTGCAATGGAAGATATTTCATCTAGTACTTTTTATGAAAATAAACAGGTTAGAGAAAAAGTTTTAAAATATTTAGATGGATACGGAGAAGGTAATATTGATATTGATTTGCAAAATGATATTAATAAAGATTGTTTGGATCTAAAAAATTACGTTAAAGAAGAAACTAAAAAATTAATCGAGAAAGGTAAAATCGTTGGAATTGTAGGAGGAGACCATAGTGTCCCTCTTGGTTATATGGAGTCTTTGTCTACTTATTATAGTGATTACGGAATTTTACATATTGATGCTCATGCCGATCTTCGTGATGCTTATGAAGGACTTGAGTATTCACATGCTTCAATTTTTTATAATGCCTTAAAAATTAAAAATATATCAAAATTAGTTCAAGTTGGAATTAGGGATATAAGTGAAGGGGAGCAGAATCTAATTAAAAAAGAAAAAGGTAGAATCTCCATGTTTAAAGATTATGATATCCGTAAAGATTTATTTAATGGTGTGACTTGGGCTAAAAAATGCGATGAGATAGTCAAAAAATTACCTAAAAATGTTTACATCTCATTTGATATTGATGGTTTAGTTCCATATCTATCACCAAATACTGGAACTCCTGTTCTTGGTGGTTTTACACTCGACGAGATTACTTTCTTAATAGAAAAAATTGTAATATCAGGCAGAAAAATTATTGGTTTTGATCTTTGTGAAGTTGCTCCAGGTGTTGGTGATCAATGGGATGGGAATGTTGGAGCAAGGGTTTTATATAAACTTTGTTTATTGACTCTAAGATCACAATAATTTATATTTAAATTGCTTATATGATACAATAACCATTATATGCAATGGCTTTTGTTAACACTAGGGGCAACATTCTTATGGTCTGTTGTAAATATATCTGATCAATTTTTAGTTAGAAAATATGGGAATGGAAGATTTGCCTCTGGCTCTCTTGCTATTTTTTCTAGTTTAATAGGAATTTTTGTTGCAATTTTTATTTTCATTTTTATTACAAAAAATGTTTTAGATATATCCTTAAATGATAAGTTTTTATTAATAATATCTGGAATTTTTAATATTGGATGGATACTCTTGTATTTATTTGCTATAGAAATAGAAAATGTTTCAGGTATTGCTCCTTGGTTTATGGTTGTACCAATATTTGGTTATATTATGGGGTATGTTTTTTTCAAAGAGACTTTTCCACTTTTACAAATGGCAGGTTCTGTAATAATTTTAGCAGGTGTCGCAATACTTTCCTTTGATTTTACAGATAAAGAAAATTATCGTTTTAAATGGAAGGTAGCAATTTATATGATTTTTGCTTGCTTAATGATAGCTATTATGGGTATTATCTTTAAATATGTAACGGTTGCAAATAACTATTGGGTATCTTCTTTTTGGGTTTATATTGGGCTAGGGATTTCTGGTGTATTTATTTACAGTTTTATCCCGAACTATCGTCGAGATTTTTGGACAATGATTAGAAGGGGTGGAATAAAGATTTTTTCCATAAATTTAGGGAGTGAAATTATTTCAATAATTGGTAATTTTTTATCAAATTACGCAATTCTCCTTGCTCCATTTTTTTTAGTATATTTATTTGAAAGTTTACAGCCAGCGATATTGTTGATTTTAACGCTTATATGTACTTATTTTTTTCCTAATATTATTAAAGAAGATATATCTAAAAGAGTTCTTGTTCCAAAAATTATCTCAATAGTATTAGTTATAATAGGAAGCATGATAGCTTTTTAGTTTTTTAAAGATATCCCCATTTTTTAAGTTTATCTTGGTTTTCATTTAAAAAACTATCTCCAATATCAGAACGATAAAACATTTTAGGAATATATATATTTTTTATCATTCCATAAACTTCTTTCTGTGTATTTTTTAATGAGGCACTTACTCCTGTAACATATAAAATATATCCACGAGTGTCAGAAATATAATAACGTTTTTTACTTGGGTTGTATGAAATTTCTTCAAAATGAATATGCTCATGGTCTTCCTCTTTAACGTTATCTATATAAACATATGATCCATAGAGTAGATTTTTTTGTGATTTTTCAGTATAAGGGAAAGGAGGAACAGCAACAAGAACAACGATTCCGTAACCTTTTTTCCACTTAAGATCATATTTTTCTCCTTTTGCTATTGCGTATAAAAGATCACCCCAGGGTGAAATATGTAGTTCGCTGTGCAAGTGAATAATAGGTGAACCCATGCGGGGGGTTGCTTCAAGTGGATAAATCCCAGTTTCATTAACAATACAGTTAATCTCAAAATCACCTTTAAATTTTATTTTCTTTAAATATGGTTTTAATTTTTCGATTGTTTCTTTATATAATTTATTTTTTTCATCCTCAGAATACCAAGCAACAGTACCCATTTCACTTGTAAGTGGTCCAATGTCTCCAGGAAAGAATCTTGGATATTCAATATTAAATTCTATAGGGCCAACCCAATCATTACCATTAAAATATCTACCAATACCCACCTCAACTCCAATTATTTTTTGATGAAGACTTATTTTTTCTGTCCTAACATTTTTATTATGATAATAATTATCAAGCATTCCTATAACATCTCTACCATCTTCAAACTCTCCAACATAATTTAGAACTTTAGAGTAGTGATGATTATTTTGTTTAATAACCCATGCTTTTTTGTTCTTTTTAACAAAAGCAATAGCACTTTTAATACTATTAAAATCTTTCAGTGGTACAGTATTTAAACCATATTTTTTAAATATTTTTTGACCATAAGCTCTATCTTGTTCTAGTTTATCTCCAGCTGCATTTCCACCGAAAACAGTATAACCTTTTTTTCTTAAATTATCTTGGACTTCACCATAACCAACATCATCAAAAACAATTAGTCCATCTTTCCCAACCCAAGATAGTTCTTTTTTCCAATTATAAGTTTTAGTAACCATATGATTAAAATTTTCATGACGACCACTATCTTCTATAAATAGTTTAACGTTGTGTCCTTCTTTTTTTAATAGATATGCAAGGTTTCCACCAATTAAGTCGTTTGATATAAACAGTATATTCATATATAATACATATTATATTAAAAATTATATAACTACAAGAATAAAAGTGCATATCATTATATGAATGAAAATATTAAAGATGAGTCAGATGGTGAAGGTTTTAGTTCCGTCGATTTAATTTATCAATGTTTAATTGATAAGGATAAATTTAATGCTTTTGAATATGTTCTTAAAAATAATATAAAATCTAACTCAAAAGTTCTTGATATTGGTACTGGTTCAGGAATTCTTGCTTTGACTGCAGGTAGACTGGGAGCAGAAAGTGTTCTTGCTTTAGAATTTGACCCAACTGTTGCAAAAATAGCTGAAAATAATTTTTTAGAAAATAATTTAAATAATAAAATAAAAATTAAAGTTGGAGATGCCAGGAATATTGATTTATCTAGTCATAAATTTAATGTTGTTGTTATGGAGTTATTAGCAACTGGGCTTGTTGATGAAATGCAAGTAGATGCTATAAATAATCTTTATTCTCAAGATTTGATAGGAGCTAATACTGTGGTGATACCTTATGCTCAAGAAAATTATTTATCATTAGCAAGTACGGATTTCAATCTTTATGGTTTTAAAATGAAGATGATTAAACATCTGTGGTCTCATGATGCTGCTGAAGGTTCTTATAAAATATTTTCAGATAAAAATTTGATAAATAAAGTAGTATTCAATCAGAAAAATGAAAGAAATTATTCTGGAATATTAAAATTCTTAGTATCAGAACCGGGTGAAATTAATAGTCTTTGTTTGACAAGTAAAATTTTAGTAGATGAAAAAGGAGAAATTACACTCACTGAGACACATTCTTTGAATCCAATAGTCTTTATTCCATTACCAGAAAGAAAAGTTTCAAAAGGAGATGAGGTTTCTATTAAATTAGATTATCAGATGGGGGGAGGTTTTAGTAATTTTAAAATAAATTACATATAAAAATATGGAAAATCAATTATTGTGTTTAGATTCAACTCCAAAGTTCTTAAATCTTTTTGATTTCGGGGTTGCTCCATCTCTTCTTTTTTATTCTTATATACCAGTACTTATTATAGTCATATTTTTTAGCACCTTAATCTTATTTAAAGATAAATTTTCTCTCCAAAGTAAAGCTTTATTTACAATTGGTTTTTCTTTTTCATTGTGGATTATTAATATGATTTTTCAATGGATAGGAGTTGATGCGAATTTTGTTATCTTTTCGTGGCAGATTACAGCTCTAATAGAAATAATGATTCCAATTTCTGTTATTTATTTTAATCTTATACTTATTAATAAGGGTAAGGACATCTCAGTTATATCGAAGTTAATATTACTATTAATGTCTTTTCCTATTTTTATTCTTTTGCCAACAAGTTATAATATTATAAATTTTGATCTTTCTACTTGCGCTGGTGATGTTGGTCCACTTTTGTATTATGTTTATGGTTTAGAAATAATATCCATGTTCTGGATAACTATCTATGTTGTATATAAATTATATAAAGAAAAAACAAAAAGGACTTTAGAATATATTAGGCTCAATAGATTGATGTACATTATTATTGGATCAGCTATTTTTTTGCTAATTTTTTCTTTATCAAATACCTTTGGTGAAATAACAAAGATATATGAAATAAACTTGTTTGGACCTATTGGAATGTTGATTTTCGTTACTCTTTTGACTTATCATATTGTTAAATTTAAAACATTTCACTTGAAAGTGTTGGTCTCTGAAGCATTAGTTGCAGGGCTATTTATTTTAATTGGCGCACAATTTTTCTTTATAAAAGTAAAAATAAATTTTATTTTAAATGGAATATCTTTTCTTGGAATAATTATTTTAGGTAATAATCTAATTAAAGGAGTTAAAAAAGAAATAGAACAACGAGAAGGATTAGAAGTGTTGAGGGTTAAATTAGAAGAAACAAATATGAATTTAGCTGAGGCTAATGATAAATTGAAAGATTTAGATAAACTAAAAACAGAGTTCGTTTCTCTCGCTTCTCACCAACTTCGTAGTCCATTAACTGCGATTAAGGGTTATGCTTCAATGGTTATTGAAGGGGATTATGGTGAGGTAAACAAAGATGCGACTGGTGCAATAAAACGAGTGTTTGAATCTAGTCAAAATTTGTCAAAAATTGTTGAAGACTTGTTGGATGTATCAAAAATAGAACAAGGAGGTATGAAATATGAAATGACTCCATTTAATTTAGCTGATGTTGCTCGTGATATGACCAAAGATTTATCTATTCCAGCAGAAAATAAAGGTTTGAAATTAAATTTTAAGGTAGAGAATGAGGATAAATGTGTTGTAAATGGAGATAAGGAAAAAATTAGACAAGTTATTTTAAATTTTATTGATAACTCTATTAAATACACAAAAGAAGGAGAAATTAATGTCTCTGTTAAAAAAGAATCTCATAAAATTATATTTATTGTTTCTGATATGGGTATGGGTATGACACCAGAAATTAAATCAAGTCTATTCCAAAAATTTGTTCGTGGTGATGGGGCTCGTATGAACACTACTGGTTCAGGTTTGGGTCTATATTTAGCTAAAGAAATTGTTGAAGCACATAAGGGCCGTGTTTGGGTTGAGTCAGAAGGTCCCAATAAAGGTTCAACTTTCTATATGGAACTAGAAGCAGTTGAATAGTTTAATAAGTAAAAATAATAAATAAAATCCTCACACCCGGTGTGAGGATTTTATTTATTATTTTTATATTTTTGAAATTTGATAATCTTGACCTATATCTTTTATTTCATAACCAAGGTTGTTTATTTTATTTCTTAATTCATCACTTTTGGACCAATCTTTACCTGTACGAGCATCCAGTCTCTCTTTTGCGAGCCTTTCTACTTCTCCTGGTATAGTATCTTGCTTTATTTTATCCAAACCAAGACCCAATACTTTATCAAAATCAAGGATTGTAGCCTTTTTATCAGAATCTGACAGAGAAGAATCTTTCATTATCTCCCATACTAATGCCAAAGCTTTTGGAGTATCTAGGTTATTATCCATGTATTCTATAAATTGATTTTTGAAATCTTTATTTACAATTCCTATTTCATTAATCGAAGATATAAAAGATTTTAATTTATTTAATGCTATATTTGTCCCGATAACCGTCTCAATAGTGAAATTTGTTCTAGTTGTATAATTCCCAGTATATAACCACATTCGAAAAGCGATTGGATCTATTCCTTTATCTACTAAATCTTTTAGAATATAATAATTTCCAGCTGATTTTGACATTTTTTTATTATCAACCAAAAGATGTTCATTATGCATAAAATATTTAGCAAATATTTTTCCTGTAGCACATTCAGACTGAGCTATTTCGTTTTCATGATGAGGAAATATATTGTCTACTCCTCCTGTATGTATATCAAAACTCTCTCCAAGATTATCCATACTCATAGCAGAACACTCTATGTGCCATCCAGGGCGTCCTTTACCTATCTCTGTATCCCAATACACGTCGCCATCGCTAGGTTCCCAAGCTTTCCATAAAGCAAAATCTTGAGCATTTTCTTTTTCATATTCATCACTGGAGAGTCTGCCTTTAGCATTTTCTTTTAGATCTGATAAAGTAAAGTGTGAGAGTTTCCCATATTCTTTATCTTTTTTAATATCAAAATAAATTGAACCATCTTTCTCTTTATAAGCAAACTCTTTATTTAATAGAATTTTTATTAACTCCACCATTTGAGGTATATAATCAGTTGCTTTAGTATATACATCAGCAGGTTCTATGTTTAAAGATTTTATATCATTCATAAAAATCTCAGTATAAAATTCTGTAAAATCTTTTAGTGTCTTTCCTTCTATTTGAGAATTCTTAATCGTTTTATCGTCGATATCAGTAATATTTATCACATGATTTATTTTATATCCTTTATATTTTAAATACCTCTTGATCATATCAGCAAAAATATAGGCACGATAATTCCCAATATGAGCATAGTTGTAAACGGTAGGGCCACAAGTGTACATCCCGACTTCATCATTATGAATTGGTTTGAATTCCTCCTTCTCTCTTGTTAATGTGTTATATATTTTTAAAGCCATTTTCTATTTTTTATATAAATAAAAGTTATTAAACTGGTTATTAGCATTAATATTAATACTAGTATATATAGTTTATCATTATCTGATCTAAGAAACTTGCTATTGATGACAAAAATATTTGATATTACTGTTATTGGTGAAATTAAGAAGGTGATTATCGTTAATATTTTCATTGTCTCCTTTGTTTTATTTGCGAGAAGAGAATCATTCGTTTCTCGAAGGTCGTCTAATATTTCTTTATGACTATCAAGTGTTGCTTGAGTTTTGTTATATTCACTAATAATAGCGGAAATATAATAACCAAACTTTTCCCCAAAAAAATGTTTACCTGCAATTTCAAAAGAACCTAAGACTTCTTTGTGGAATCTAATAGCTTGGCGGAAATCCAATAAAGTTCTATTAATATTAGATATTGTTTGTACCATTTTTCCTTCTGTTCCTTCAAATATTTTTCTTTCAACTTCTTTTAGGAGTAAATTGACAGTGTTGAGTTGTTGTCTTGAATGTAGATATAATGATTTTATAAGGTGGAAGAATAGAAATCCAGCATGATCAACATCCATTCTCTTTTCTAAAATAGCATCTACTTCAAAAGTCTTAGAAAATTCATGTAATGATTCTATTGGTTCATAGTGGGTAGTAATTATAAAATTATTGCTGACAATGAAATCTATTTCTTTCTCAATACTCTTAGTCCCTTCGTGGGATATCTCTGGGAAATGTAAAATTAGATAAATAAAATTAGGGTATAAGTCAACTTTTGATTGTAAACTTAGGTTTTTCATCTCTTCTCCTACTGTTGGTAAAATAGAGTATTCTTCCATTATGTGCAATAATTCGCTTTCTGTTGGTGATTCAAGGTCAACCCAAGTCAAACCTTTATAAGTGTATTTTGAAATCATATTATCCTAGTATACAGCTCCACTTGCTTTTTTCAAAACTTTTGTGTATTATACAGTCTGTGGAAAACCTATTTATTTAGGGCTTTCTATCTAATATATAAACATATGGCAACAGTTAAAAAGACAACAAAAAAAGTAGACGTAGAAAGTACAGAATTTGCTGTAATTCTTACAGGTGGTAAACAATATAAAGTCGCAGTAGGTGATGTTCTCAAGGTTGAAAAGCTAGACGGAGAATTTACACTAGGAGACAAAATTGTCTTTGATAAGGTTTTGCTCGTTGATAATGGAGTAGACACAACAATCGGTACACCTTATATAACAGGAGCTAAAGTAGAATCATTATTTCAAAAAGCAGGTAAGGGAAAAACAGTTAGTGTTGTAAAATACAAACAGAAAAGCCGATACTTGAAAAAGAACGGACACAGACAGCCTTACATCGAAGTAAAGATATCTGCAATTAAATAAATTTAAAAATAAAAAACTAGACATTCGTCTAGTTTTTTATTTTTTTACGCTCTATTTTTTATAGCATTTTTAATTGTCTCAGAGTCAGAGTATTCCAACTCTGTGCCGGTTGAGAGTCCACGCCCAAGAGAAACTATTTTAAAATTATATTTTTTTTCTACAACACTTAGCATTTCTCGTAAATACATATCAGTATGTTCACCTTGAGGATTTAGCGATAGAGCAATAATAACTTCCTTTAGACCATCTTGCTTAGCTCTCATCTCAATATTATGCATTAATTCTTTAATCCTAACGTAGTTGGGAGTATCTTTGGTTACAATAGGAACAAGCCCCCCCAATATAAAGTATAAACCACTGTAATTTCTGCTTTTTTTTATGTTTTCATAATCAGCATCTTTTTCAACGATAAGAAGGGAAGTCTTATCTGTTCTTGAATTATTACAAATATCGCAGAGTTCATCTTTTTTAGATTGGAAAAAAAGAAAACATGATGGACACTGATGAATTGTATTTTTTAAATCTAAAATTTTATCGCCAAGTTCTAGAACAAAACTTGGATTTTTATGTAGTAGAAAATATACAAAACGTTTGGCTTGACGTTCGCCGATACCAGGAAATTCTTTAAAGTATTCTGTCAATTTTTCTATTGGGTTCATAATATATTTTTTTTAAATATTGTGTAATTGGGTTATTCTTTTATTGATGATTTAGTGAACCAAACCGAGGACCTCAAGAAAATAATAATCCAATGTAAATAATTTAATAAACTAAAATTGATCCATACCAGTTTCTTTTCCAGATGGGGCAAATTGATTTACGCCTGATTTTTCAATCGTCATAAAGGTTGTTGTCTTCTCATCGAAATACAAATCAACCTTACCAACAGGACCATTACGGTGCTTTTCAATAAGTATTTCAGCTATGTTCGTACGTTCGCTTTCATCTTTACCTTTATCTTCACGGTGAATAAACATCACAATATCGGCATCCTGTTCAATAGATCCTGAATCACGAAGATCAGAGAGTCTTGGTCGTCCTCCACGAGCTTCAACTGCACGAGAAAGCTGTGAAAGTGCAATAACTGGAACATCAAATTCTTTAGCTAGAGCTTTGAGAGATCGAGAAATTTCTGTCACTTGGTTGACCATACTGTCATAGTTTTTTGAAGTAGACATAAGCTGTAGGTAGTCGACGATAATGAGTCCTATGCCATGTTCTGCTCGAATCCGACGACATACGGATCTCATTCTAACAATAGAATTACCTGCTAAATCATCAACGAAGATTGGAGCTTTTGATAAACTGTCTAATGAATCTCGGATTTTTGCGAACTCACTTTCTGCAGTTAAATTACCAGTACGAAGATTCCAAGCATTAACTCGTGATTGTGCCGCTAACATTCTATCGACGAGTTGCTGTGTACTCATTTCAAGTGAAAAGATAACAGTTGGAGTGCCGTGGTTTAGTGCTGCCTGTCGGGCTATATCAAGAGCCAGTGTTGTTTTACCCATAGAAGGACGAGCTGCAAGTATTATGAGATCAGATTTTTGAAGTCCAGACAGGTATTGGTCAAGATCACGGAAACCAGTTGGAACTCCACGAAGTTCACCTTTACTTTCATGAAGTCTCTCGAGTCTTTCCCATGCTTCTGGTAAACTATCTTTAAGCGAAGTATAAGTATGACCTCCAGTATTGTTATTTATACCCATCATTCTTTTCTCTGCTTGATCTAGAATTTCAAAGACATCTTCTACTTCTTCTTTAAAACCAAGTTCTGAAATATCAGAACCAGCGTCAATAATTTTTCTTAAAAGATGTTTCTTGTTAACAATGTCAGCATAATATTTAATGTTTGTGGAAGCGGGGACTGAATTTGTAAGTTCAGTTAGATAACTATTTCCACCAACAGAATCTAGTTGTCCTTTTTCTCCAAGTTTATGAGAGACGGAAAGTAAGTCAATAGGATCGCCCTTATTTGAGAGTTCTACCATTATTTTATATATTTGGGAGTGTTTTGCTGCGTAAAATGAATCAATATTAATAACATCATTAATTTCATGAATAGCAGAAGGACGTAACATTATAGAACCTAGAACTGCTTTTTCTGAATCGACACTTTGAGGTGGAATACGTAAATTTGTTTTTTTATCTGTGGCCATAGGTCCTATTGTATCACAGTAAAAAATATTACAAATTGTCGTTTTCGGATAAAGATGTTACTAATATGTGCAAAACTTTCTATATTTTGATATTATATATACATATGAATAAATACTCTAAAATTGTTATGACAGGGGATCGCCCAACAGGGAAATTACATCTTGGGCATTTTGTTGGTTCTATCAAAAATAGAGTTAAATTACAAGACGAAGCAGAAAAATCCTTTTATATGATTGCAGATATGCAAGCTCTTACAGATAATGCTAGTAATCCAGAAAAAGTTAGAAATAATGTTTTAGAAGTAGCATTAGACAATCTTGCTTGTGGTCTTGACCCTAAGAAAACTATTATGTTTATCCAATCTGAAATTTCAGAAATTGCGGAACTTACAGTTATATTTTTAAATTTGGTAACTTTAGCAAGGTTAAAAAGAAATCCTACAGTAAAAGACGAAATGAAACAAAAAGGTTTTGGGGAAAATGTCCCTGCTGGTTTTTTGGCTTATCCTGTATCTCAAGCAGCAGATATTCTTTTTTGCAAAAGTAATTTAATTCCAGTAGGTGATGATCAATTGCCACAGATTGAACAAGCGAATGAGATAGTAGATACATTTAATCGATTTTATGGGGAAATATTTACAAAAATAAAACATTTAGTAGGTGATACATCTAGACTTATAGGAACTGATGGTGGATCAAAAATGAGTAAATCTATTGGTAATGGAATTTATCTTTCAGATGATTTTGAAACTATTTCAAAAAAAGTTATGAGTATGTACACAGACCCAAAACATATTCATGTTGAAGATAAAGGAGAAGTGAAAGGTAATGTTGTTTTTGCTTATCTTGATATTTTTGATGCAAATAAAAATGAACTTGAAGACCTTAAAAAACATTATAAAAAGGGTGGGCTTGGAGATGTTGTAATTAAAAAAAGATTAATTAATATTTTAGAAAATATAATTAAACCTATTAGAGAAAAAAGAGAAGAGTTAGCCAAAAATCCAGAAGCAGTAATGAAGATTTTACAAGAAGGAACTACAAAAGCACAAATCACAGCAAAAGAAACCATGTTAGAAGTTAGAAAAGCATTAAAAATTAATTATTTTTAAATATATAATTTTATGAAATACATTCGTATTTTACTAACAGTTGTTTTTGGAATTGTTTATTGGCCCATTAATGTTCTTCATACAAAAGTACAAAAATGGTATTTTAGTATGAGGAAAAAAGATGAAGTAATGTATTATCTGTTCACTCCTTTTTATTGGATTCTTGTAGTAATTACTTTTATAATATCAGTTCCTTATGATTTTTTCATTGCTAAAGACTTACATTAATACTGCTTACAAAATGACTTGTTTATAAAAATAGATATGTTATTATAAAAATATAACCTTTGATCCAGCTGACATTGGGGAGGTGAGAGAAGAAAGCCTTATGGTTATTAGAACTCTCCGTTAACTACGTAAAAGTTGTAATTAAGTAAAAAGTAGGGTGGTACCGCGATAGAAAAATCGCCCCTGCAAATTTATCAACAATGATAAGTTTGAAGAGGCGATTTTTTGCATCTTAATCGTGATATACTTATTGAATAAAAATAAATATATTAAGATTATATCTTATTAATTAATATAATAAATATTTATGACACGTACATATATTAAAGATTTAAAGAATTTTATAGGGGAGACTATTAGTATTTCTGGATGGGTAGATGTTCGTCGAGATCAAGGAAAAATGATTTTCTTGGATTTTCGTGATATGACAGGTAAGGTTCAGGGTGTCATTTTGCCAAATTATATAGATACACTAGAAATTGGAAAAACTTTACGCAATGAATTTGTTGTAAAAATTAATGGTAAAGTAAATAAAAGACCAGAAAGAAATATAAAAGAGGGAATCTTAAATGGTGATCTTGAACTTGAAATACAAGAGATAATTGTTTTAGCTGAAGCTGCTCCGTTACCCTTTGATTTATCATTAGGAGGTTATAATTTGGAATTATCAACTGAACTTGATAATAGAGCTCTAGTATTAAGACAACCAAAAATTCAGGCTATATTTAAAGTAGAAGAAACAGTTATTGATTCTTTTCGTGAATTTATGAAACAGAATATGTTTTTTGAATTTCAAGCACCTTCTATGGTTCCTGCCACAGCTGAAGGTGGGGCGGAAGTTTTTCAAATAGATTATTTTGGCAAAAAAGCATTTCTATCACAATCACCTCAATTATACAAACAGATTGTTATGTCTGCTTTTGAAAGATGTTTTTCTGTGAATAAAGTTTTTCGTGCAGAACCATCATCAACAACTAGACACTTAACAGAGATAGTATCACTTGATGCCGAAATGGCTTTTATTGAATCTTGGACTGATGTACGCGATATGGCAGAAAATACAGTTAAATATATTTTAAAACAAGTAGAAGAAAAAAATTCTGAGCATATAAAATTATTAAACGTAGAACTTCCTGTGATGATAGATAAAACACCAACGCTTTCCTTAAGAGAAGTACAACAGAAAATTTTTGAAAATTACGGTCGTGATGTTCGTGGAGAAAAAGATACGAACGCACAAGACGAAAGAGAAATATGTGAAATAGTTAAAAAAGAGACCAATTCTGATTTTGTGTTTATCTATGGTTATCCTACTCGTAAAAAGCCATTTTATATTTATCCAAATCCTGCCGAACCTGAATACAACGAGGGAATGGACCTTATTTGCCGTGGCGTAGAATGGCTCTCTGGTGGCAGAAGAATCAATGATTATACTCAAATGCAAGAACATATTAAGCTCTGGGAAATGGATTCAAGTAAAGTGAAAATGTATTTGGAAGCATTTAAGTATGGAGTACCACCTGAAGGGGGGTTTGCCTTTGGAGCAGAACGCATTACAATGCAATTATTAGGATTAAAAAATGTTCGTGAGGCTTGTATGTTTCCAAGAGATATGAATAGAATCGATGAAAGATTAAACGAAGAAGGCTATTAATAATGAATAATATGGAAGTTGAAGAATCTACACCTACATATAAAGTTCACTCTGGTTCATTTGAAGGACCGCTTGATTTACTATTGTCACTTATCGAAAATAGAAAACTTTTTGTAAATGAAATATCATTAGGTGATGTCACAAATGATTATATTGCCTATGTTAAATCTCTCGGCGAATCAGACCGAAGAATAAACGATGTCTCGTATTTTATTTTAATTTCAGCGACTTTAATTTTAATAAAATCAAAGTCATTATTACCAAATCTATCGCTCACTGAAGATGAGACAGAAAAAATTGTTGACCTTGAATCTCGTTTAAGGTTATATCAAATAATTAAAAACGCCAGTATAGATATTAAAGATAATTTTGGAATAAAAATAATTTTTACTCCGTGCGATCGTGTTTGGAACGATCCACTTTTTTCGCCAGACCCAATAATAAATATTTCTTCTATGGCAAAACATATTGAAGATGTTCTAACTCAACTTCCCAAAAAAGAAAGTAAATTACCGGAAATAGAAATAAAGAAAATAATTAATATAGATGAATTTATAAATGGTCTGACGGAAAGAATTCAAACCGCTCTGAATCTTTCCTTCCGAGAGTTTTCCAAGAGTCATGGTGCAGAAAATGCGGAAGAAGCCAGAGTTCATGTTATAGTTTCTTTCTTAGCTATGCTAGAATTGGTCAGAGAGGGAATTATTGAAGTAATTCAGAATGCTACGTTTGAAGATATTGAAATCAGCAAGCAACCATTATTAGTTAAAGTTGAATAATATATGGCAATAGAACTAGAATCAAAAATAGAAGGTTTATTATTTTATAAAGGGGAAGAAATTTCTGTAAAAAAACTTGCTGAACTTTTGAGTGTGCAAGAATCTGAGATAGAAGAATCACTCACAAAACTAGAGGCCTCACTCTCTGGAAGAGGTCTTGTTCTTGTTCGAAAAGAAGACAAAGTTGTCTTAGGTATTACAGGAGAACTTTCATCTATTATAGAATCTATTCGTAAGGATGAGATTACAAAAGAACTATCTAGGGCTACACTTGAAACTCTATCTATTGTTTTATATAAAAATGGAGTTTCTCGAAGTGAAATAGACTATATTAGGGGTGTAAACTCGAGTTTTATCCTAAGAAACCTACTTGTTAGAGGTTTAGTTGAAAAAATAGCTGACACGAACGATAGCAGAAGAATCTTATATCGTCCGACTTTTGATACACTGACTTACATGGGTGTCACATCTATAAAAGATTTACCAAATTACGAACAAGTTGTTTCTTCATTAACAGGTGTAATTAATCAAAACGAAAACAATGAGTAATGCTATTAAAATTTTTCTTCCCGCAGTTATTTCTTTTATTGTAGGAATTATATTAACTCCGATTGCTACTCATTATTTTTTTAAATATAGAATGTGGCGCCGAGTTGCAAGAGTAGATAATATCCCTGGCAAGGAAGCAGCTGGATTTATGAAAATCCATGACGGTCAAGCAGAAATTTCCACTCCACGCACTGGAGGTATGATTATTTGGATTTCAGTAGTTTTAACATTGGCAATTGTTGGCTCGGTTGATTTTATTTTTCAAAGTGATGTTGAGCATAGTTTATATTTTATAAGTCGTAGTCAAACTCTTCTTCCATTTTTTGCTTTAATTGTAGCTTCACTCATAGGATTAGGTGATGATTTTCTGCAAATATTTGGCAGAGGAAAATGGACAACAGACCCCATGATTTTAAGATATATCAAGATAGGAATTATTCTACTTCTTGGAATGTTGATTGGTCTATGGTTTTATTTTAAATTAGGATATACAAGTATATATATACCTTGGTATGGGTTTTTTAATCTTGGATTTTTATTTATACCATTTTTTATTTTTATAATGTTTTCCATGTGGTCAACTAGCGTTATTGATGGAATTGACGGTCTCTCCGGTGGAATTATGGCTTCAATTTTCATGGCCTATTCACTTATTGCTTTTTTTAACAATCAAGTTGATATTGCAACCTTCTGCGCTGTGATTACTGGTGGAATATTGGCTTTTTTGTGGTTTAATATTCCTCCTGCGAGATTCTACATGGGAGAAAGTGGTATGATAGGACTAACTGTAACACTTTCTGTTATAGCTTTTCTAACCGATACAGTTTTACTATTACCAATAATTGCTTTTCCTCTTTTTGTTACGTCACTTTCGGATGTTATACAAATTGCATCTCGAAAGTTTCGTCACGGTAAAAAAGTCTTTCTTTTTGCGCCACTTCACCATCATTTCGAAGCCCTTGGTTGGCCTAAATACAAAGTAACTATGAGATATTGGATCGTAGGAATTATGACTGCAATTATGGGAGTTATAATTTCACTTATTAGTTAATCTGTTTTTAATGAATACAAATAATAAAGTAGATAGAATATTTTTTGGTATAGTTATTTCTCTTGTCGTAATCGGAGTGATTATGTTTATTTCAGCATCTCTTGGAATTTTAAATAAAAATGAATCAAAATTTTATGGAGTTATCTTTAGTCAATTAATATATGGATTAGGAGGAGGTGTTGTTGCTCTATATTTAGGACTACGTATTCCATATAAATTCTGGAGACAGTATTCACTTCCATTATTTATTGCTTCAATTTTTGTCACAGCCTTAGTTTTTGTCCCAGGTCTTGGTTTTGAACACGGAGGATCTCGTCGTTGGATAAACATTTTTGGTCTTTCACTACAACCTGTTGAATTCTTAAAAATCGGATTTGTTATATATTTTGCTGCATGGCTTTCTTGGGCAAAAGGAAGAGTGCAAGATCCCCGTTTTAGTTTAATGCCTCTTGTGGTGTTACTAGGAGTTATAACTGCCGTTCTAATAAAACAACCAGATACTAAGAGTCTTATTTTAATTACAGCCACAGGACTTGTGATGCTTTTTGTTTCAGGAACACCTTGGAAATATATTTTAGGAATGTTTGCCGTTAGTTTAATCGCCTTTGTGATATTAGCCCTAACAACACCATACTTAAGAAGTAGGGTAAATACATTTATAAATCCAAGTCAAAACGGAAGCGGTTCTTCTTACCAGATTCAACAGTCCTTAATAGCTGTTGGTTCTGGTGGTATTGCAGGGCGGGGATTGGGGCAAAGTATTCAAAAATTTAATTATCTACCAGAACCTCAAGGGGATTCTATCTTTGCTGTTGTTGGGGAAGAAATGGGCTTTGTTGGTTGTACTATTTTAATTTGTCTCTATTTAGCATTTTTTATGAGAGGGTTTAGAATTGCACATTATGCTCCAGATTCTTTTAGTAAATTATTTGTCATCGGTATCATAACCATAATTACAGCACAATCATTTATGAATATTGCTTCGATTATTGGTGTTTTCCCTTTGACTGGTGTTCCTTTGGTCTTTGTCTCACAAGGAGGGACTGCGCTTCTAATCGATATTGGTTTAATGGGTATTGTTTTAAATATTTCTAAATTTCAAAAGAAAGGAAAAGAGGTATAATTGACAGATTTTTAAAATAATTGTATTATTTATGCAAAGTTATTTTAACAAGTAGTACTAACCCTGGTAACGTAAAACCACGTTGCCCCAAAAATGGAGGATTTGATATGTGGAAAAATGAGGCATTGCCCCTTGTGGCAGAAGAATCTGTTGTGGAGAAAAATTTTTTATCGAGACAGCTTAAAATTCTTGATAATGAATGCGATAAATTTCTTTCTAAAAAATCAGAGCATGAAGTGCTTGTAGAAGAGATTGAAGATATCGCTGAAGATATTGGTCTTGATTGTTTTTTTTGCCAGTCTCTGAATCAACAAATTGAAAGATCTCTGAAAAAATTAAGAAGAAGAGATGCATTAATTATCAGGATATTTTACGGGATAAATACCTTTAATTATCTCGATTCAACACACTTGGAATTACTGAATTCCTCTTCCGATAAAATTGGATTTATCTGTGATTTTTTAATGGTTAGCAGGAAAACCGCAAATAAAAGGCACCGGTTTGCCTTAAAGCAACTACAGAGTAAAACTCTTTCAAAAGGTTTAAAAGAGTATCTTGGTTAATCAAAATGAGGTCCCTTACTAGTAAAATAGTAAGGGACCTTTTTATTTTAAAATAAATTACTAGAAAAAAAACATGGAATGCGTTATAATTAAAGGTACATGAATCTCATTAGAAACTGCGGTCGCAGTGGACAATGAGAATATAATGAATTTTAATTATTTAACTTTAATTTAGGGGGTTGGTGTTATTGAATAAATGACCACGACCTACTTCTAACAGGATGAAAATATTACTTACAGGAGGTGGTACTGGTGGACATTTTTACCCACTGATTGCTATAGCAGAAAAACTTGTGGAAATTGCGGACAAGCAGAAGATTGTTGATTTGAAGTTGTACTACATGTCAGACTCACCTTATGACAAGCGAATGCTGTTTGAAAATAGCGTTAATTATATTCAGATACCTTCAGGTAAGATGCGTCTGTATTTTTCATTAAGGAACATTTCAGATATTTTCAAAACAGTGACGGGAATGTTTTTTGGACTTATAAGTATGTTTTTTGTTTATCCTGATGTTGTAATTTCAAAGGGTGGTTACGCCGCCTTCCCAGCCGTCTTTGCTGCAAAATTACTTCGTATCCCTGTTATTGTTCATGAATCTGATTCATACCCAGGTAGATTAAATCTTTGGACTGCTAAATTTGCTAAAAAGGTTGCTATCTCTTGGCCTGAAGCTATTGAATATTTACCCAAAGATAAAACTGCGCTAACTGGCCAACCAATTAGAAAAAATATTCTACACGGAGACTCTGAGGGTTCGCATGAGTTTTTCAAATTAAATTCTGACCTTCCTGTTATTTTAGTTTTAGGTGGATCTCAAGGTGCTGAAATAATTAATAATATTTTTATTGAAGTATTGCCTGATTTACTTTCCAAGTATCAGATTATTCATCAAACTGGAATTAATAATATAGAGGATGTTACTCAAAGGTCTAAACTTGTGATGGAAAATAATAATAATATTGTTAGATACGTTCCACTTCCTTATTTAAATAATTTAGCAACTCGTATGGCAGCAGGGGCTGCAACTCTTATTGTGTCTCGAGCTGGATCTGCTATTTTTGAAATTGCTTCATGGGGTATTCCTTCTATTATTATTCCAATAACAAATTCAAACGGGGACCATCAACGTAAAAATGCCTACAACTATGCTCGTAATGGAGCATGTGAAGTTATTGATGAATCAAATCTTACCCCACATTTACTCATTGCTGAAATTGATAAACTTATAAGCAACAAAGAAAAATTGATTCAAATGAAAGAAAGAGCTTTGGCTTTTTCTTCTCCAGATGCTGCTTCAAAAATTGCCGATGAAGCTATAAAAATAGCTTTAACTCATCAATCATAATATGGAAAATATAAATAAAAAAATCGTCACTCGTTTTGCTCCTTCACCTACAGGTTTTGTCCATGTGGGTAATATTCGTACTGCTTTGTATGCTTGGGCTTATGCAAAGAAAAATAATGGAACATTTATATTAAGGATTGAAGATACCGATAAGGCCCGTGAAGTTGAAGGTTCTATCGATCATGTTGTTACTTCTCTTAAATGGATTGGAATTGATTGGAATGAAGGTCCAGATATTGGCGGTCCAAATGCTCCATATAAACAATCTGAAAGATTAGATAGTTATTTAAGATATGCAAAAATTCTTCTAGATAAGGATTATGCCTATGCTGATCCATATACAGAAGAGGAGGTTGAAGCTTTTCGTAAAAAAGCCGAAGAAGAAAAAAGACCCTTTTTATACCGAGACCATAGACCAGAAAATCCTCCTGTCTGGGAGCCATCAATGCCCCTCCGTTTCAAAGTAAAAGATATTAAATCATATGAATGGGACGATTTAGTCCGTGGACATTTAAAGGCTGGGGCTGAAGCTCTCGATGATTTTATTTTAATTAAAGGAGATGGATATCCAACTTATAATTTTGCTCATATTATAGACGATTTAGAAATGGGGGTGACTCATATAATGAGAGGTGACGAATTTATTTCTTCAACTCCAAAATTTTTGTCTTTGTATGATGCACTTGAAATCAAGAGACCAGAGTTTGTGATGTTACCGCCAATTATGGGAGCAGATGGAAAAAAGAAACTAGGAAAAAGAGATGGTGCTAAAGATTTTTTAGAATACAGAAATGAGGGTTACCTGCCAGATGCTATGATAAATTTTCTTGCTTTTATTGGATGGAACCCAGGAGGAGAAAAGGAGGTTCTGACAAAAGAAGAATTTATAGAACTATTTGATATTAAACAAATTCACATAAGTGGAGGTGGTTATAATGAAGAAAAATTAGATTGGATAAACAAAGAGCATATTAAAAGACTACCAGCAGATTTGCTTGAAAAACATATTTTTTCTTGGCTACCAGAAGAATTACAGATAAAAAAAATTGTTCCAATTATTGCTGAACGTATTTCAAAATTCGGAGATATTAAAGATATGATTAATAATGGCGAATTAGATTTATTTTACAAAAAACCAGAATACCAAAAAGAGAAGCTACTTTATAAAAATACTTCAATTGAAAAAACATTAATTAATTTAAAAAATGTTTTGTTAACATTAGAAAGTCTTAACGAGGATGATTTTACAAAAGAAAATATCAAAATTATTCTAATAGAAATAGCAGATAAGGCAGAAAGTCGCGGGGATGTATTACATCCTGTTCGTTTTGCTCTTTCAGGACTCGATAAGTCACCTGACCCTTTTATTTTATCGGAAATATTAGGAAAAACAGAGACAATAAATCGCTTAAATAGAGCCATAGAGATTTTAAATTTATAAATATTGTCATTTTCATTTTCAAGAAACTTTCAGTTTAAGGAAAAGGTAGTATAATAAAGAAAGTAATGAAGAAAATTACATTCATCTCAATTTTTTTTAGCATATTAATTGTATTTATATTCACTTCTATCACATCTGCTCAAACTGCTGATGAACTAAGAGGGCAGATAGATAACACAAATATTCAAATAGAACAGTTAAATAAAGAAATAGAGGCTTTAAATATTCAGCTTACTAAGACAGGAGGAGAGAAAAAGACTTTATTGGGGGCTGTTAATGATTTAATTTTAAAAAGAAAAAAACTTTTAACTGAAAAAGAACAAACTCAAAAGAAAATTAACGCAACAGGAATGGTTATTACTTCTTTGAGTGGAGAAATTACAGTTAAAGATAGCACTATAAATGAGTCAAAAAATTCTTTAGGTAATTTTTTAAATGACCTATATCAACAAGATAATCAAACTTTTTTTCTTAGATTATTATCTACAGAAAATCTAAGTGAAGCTAGTCGTGAATACAATAATATCATAGGAATAGATTCAAAAATTAAATCTCAGATTAAGGAAGTTGTTGTTCAAAAAGAAGTTTTAACAGAAACTAGAACTAAAAAAGAGATTGAACAAGACGCATTAAATAAATTAAAAAATAACTTAACTCAAAAACAAATTGAAATAGAAAATAACAAGAAAGAGAAAGACACACTTTTAGCTCAGACAAAAAACAAAGAATCTAATTACCAAAAACTTTTAGCTGAAACAGAAAAAACGAAGAATGCTTTCGAGAAATCATTAGAAGATTACGAAAGTCAACTTAAATTTATTTTAAATCCAAAACTGATACCAAAGACAGGTTCAGGCGTTCTGTCTTGGCCTCTTACTAATGTGTTGATAACATCGCCCTATGGATCAAGATGGGGAAGATTCCATTACGGGTTAGATTTTAGAGCGTCGATTGGTTCTAAGGTTATGGCTATGGGTTCTGGAACAGTCTTAGGGACAGGAGATACTGATATAGCATGCAAAGGTGCTTCTTTTGGTAAATGGGTTTTTATAAAATATGATGATGGTCTTTCAAGTACTTACGGACACCTATCTTCTATTACTGCTAGTGTTGGAGATAAAGTAAAAGCAGGTGATATAGTAGCTTATTCAGGGAATACTGGTTCTTCTACTGGTCCACACCTTCATGTCGCAGTCTATGCTTCAGATGGAGTTAAGGTTGATACAGTTCCAAGTAAAGCATGTGGTGGCAAGATTTTTACTCAACCAATTTCTGCTTTAACAGCATACTTAGATCCAGGGCTTTACTTACCAAAAATTTTAGCAAGTATGATAAAAAAATAGAGTTGTAAAAAAATATAAAATATGTAATTATATTAGAGTGTTTTATTTGCCCGAGTGGCGGAACTGGTATACGCGCACGACTTAAAATCGTGTCTCGTAAGGGATGTGGGTTCGATTCCCACCTCGGGCACATATTAAAAAGAGTAACTTTTGTTACTCTTTTTAATATGTGCCCGAGAGCAAGCAAACTGCCTTACTCGCGTGCGGGAAACGAAAAGAACCTGGCTATGTAATGACCGATAAGTGTCATCACTGTCCCACCTTGAGATTTCTTATAGGATAATTATTTTCAAAATTTTACAAATTTTGCTATACTCTCTTATATGTCTAAACAATATTATACTACTATCGGATTAGAAATCCATGCAGAATTAAATACAAATTCAAAGATGTTTTGTGGGTGTAAAAATGACCCTGATGCTGAAGTACCAAATATAAATATATGTCCAATATGTATGGCTCATCCTGGCACTTTGCCAGTTATAAATAAAAAAGCGGTAGAAAGTGTAATAAAAGTTGGACTTGCTCTAGGTTCTGATATTGCTGACTTTACTGAATTTGATCGTAAAAATTATTTTTATCCAGATATACCAAAAGCTTATCAGATTTCACAGTATAAATTTCCCATAGTCTCTGGTGGAGAACTAAGAGGCATTAAAGTTACTAGGGTTCACTTAGAAGAAGATACAGCAACCTCTAAACATGACAGGGGAAATTATTCACTTGTTGATTTTAATCGTGCGGGAGTCCCACTTATGGAACTTGTTACTGAACCTGTAATACATGGAGCTCGCGAAGCTGGTGATTTTGGACGTGAACTTCAAGTAGTATTAAGATATTTAGGAGTTTCTGAAGCTAATATGGAAAAAGGACAAATGCGAGTTGAATTAAATATTTCAATATCAGAAGACCAAAATGTTCTCGGAACAAAAGTTGAAGTAAAAAATATAAATTCATTCAGAGCTATGGAGCGTGCTGCTGAATATGAAATGAAAAGAATGGCAGAGTTACTAGATGCAGGTCGTGGTTCTGAAATCGTTCAGGAGACTCGTGGTTGGGATGAAAATAAGCAATCAACATTTAGTCAGCGTTCAAAAGAAAATGCTAATGATTACAGATACTTCCCAGACCCAGATTTACCAAAATTATATTTGAGTAAGGTCTTTGATATTAATAAAATGAAATCAGAACTACCTGAACTACCAGATGCAAAAAGAAATCGATATAGAAATGATTTTGGAATAAAAGATGAAGATATAGAAAGTTATATTACTGATATGGAATTAGGTTCTTGGTTTGAAAAAGTTGCAAATTCTCTAAAAGAAAAAGATGCAGTAAAAACTGCTTCAAACTATATCACTTCTGACTACTTAGGTTTAAAGAAAAATAATGCAGGTATAATATTACCAGCAGTTGAGAATTTTACTGAACTTATAAACATGGTTACTTCAGGTAAAATTTCATCTCGAGCAGCAAAAGACATTTTGGCTATTATTGTGATAAAAGACGAAACACCAATTAAGATTGCAGAAGAGAAAGGTTTAATACAAAATCACGATGAAGGTGCACTTAAAGAAATTGCCAAGAAGATTATTGAGGCAAATCCGCAAGTTGTAGCGACATATAAAGGCGGTAAAGAAAATGCTTTGATGTCACTTGTAGGACAAATAATGAAAGAAACAAAAGGTTCGGCTAATCCAACCATGGTTCAGAAATTATTAAAAGAGTTGCTTTCGTAATATGGAAATTAAACTTGGAAAATACAAACATTATAAGGGCTTCATTTGTAAAGTTATTGGTGTAGCAAAACATAGTGAAGATCATAATCAGAAATTAGTTATTTATTATCATCCAGATGAAAGTGGTAATGATCAGCTTTGGGCTCGACCAATAGAGATGTTTAAAGAGGATGTTGAAGTAGGAAATTATAAAGGTCCAAGATTTGAATACTTTGAATAAAAAATTAAGTAGTCCGACTACTTAATTTTTTATTCAAATTCTACTTCCTCTTTTCTTTTTAATGTTTCCGTCCATGAATATTTTGCAAATTCAAAATATTCATTTTTATTTTTAAAATTTGATAAAATTATTTCTTTATTACAGATACCGTTAATATTTTCTTTTTGATATTCACAAAGGCTTGACTTGGTTAAATCTGAAATTAAACTTAAATCGCTATTCATGTTATTAAAATTAACATAAGCACTTAAGTTTAAAAGATAGTTATTATTTTTAATAATTTTTGATTTAAATTTTCCCTGAAAAAGAACGCCAGATCTTTTATATTTCTCATTAAAATATCTAGTATAGCCTCCGATTCTTTGCATAAACTTTTCAACACCACACTTAACAAGAGGAGATAGTATTAAATGAAAATGATTTTCATTTATACAATAAGCAACAATAGATACTAATTTTTGAGTAGTTGGAGTACTCAATTCTTTAAATTTATATTTTTTTAAATTTTTTAAATAAATACTTTTTATTGGTTCTTCGACATTAAATTCAATGATACTCTGAAAAAATCTTTGTAAGTCTAAGCTGTCTAAAATAACATCTCTTTTGTCAGAACCTCTATTGTAAATATGATAATACTCTCCAATTTCAAAAGTATGATTTCTCATGTTTATTATTATACCATGTTTTTTTAAATTAAGTAGTCGGACTACTCAATTTTTTATTTTTTTTGTTTTAATAGAATGAAATGTTATAATTAATATTATGGAAAATAAAAAACTTAAAGTAGCGATAAATGGTTTTGGAAGAATTGGTAGAGCATTTTTAAAAATTTCATGGGACAGGGAAGATATAGAAGTTGTTGCAATAAACGACCTCGGTTCAATTGAGAGTTTTGCTTATTTACTTCGTCACGATACTGTTTATCGTAATTGGAATCATAAAATTGAAGTAGTTGGAAGTGATTTAGTTATAGATGGAAAAACTGTTAAATTTATTTCAGAAAAAGACACAACGAAATTACCATGGAAAGATTTAGGGATTGATGTTGTTGTTGAATCAACAGGATTATTTACTTCATTTGATAAGGCAAAGTTTCATTTAGATTGTGGAGCCAAGAAAGTTGTCATCAGTGCACCATCAAAAGGAGCCGATAGCACAGTTGCCGGTGAGACAATTCTTCTTGGTGTAAATGAAGATAAATTTGGCACATGTGATATTACTTCAAATGCATCTTGTACAACAAACGCTGCAAGCCCACTTATCGCTATACTTCATGAATCAATTGGTGTTGAGAAGGCAATTTTAAACACAGTTCATGGATATACAGCAACTCAAGCTCTCGTAGATGGTCCAAGTAAGAAAGACCTTCGTGAAGGCCGTGCAGCCGCTCAAAACATCATTCCTTCTTCCACTGGGGCAGCAATAGCTGTTACTGAAGCTTTCCCTGTACTTAAAGGTTTGTTTGATGGTATTTCAATTCGAGTTCCAGTTCCCGCTGGTTCAATAGTTGATATTACATTCATAGCTAAGAGAGACACAACAAAAGAAGAGGTAAATGAGATACTTACAAAGGCATCAAATGATCCTCGTTGGAGTAAAATATTTGCAATTACAACAGAACCATTAGTATCAAGTGATATCCTTGGAGAAAGTCATCCGTGTATTGCAGACCTTGAACTCACTCGTGTTGTCGGAGGTAACTTAGTAAAAGTTATGGGTTGGTATGATAATGAAATGGGGTATACCTACACATTAGTTGATCATGTTATTAAAACGGGGAATACGATTAAGTAAAAAATATGGAAAGTTACAATAAATTAGTTAGAGATAAAATACCAGAGCATCTTGATGCTAAAAGTATTATATATGAAAAGAGAATTGCTACGGATTTAGAATATAAAGAAGAATTGATTAAAAAGTTAGAGGAAGAAGTTAGAGAATTCATGGAAGCTGGTAGTCCTGAAGAATTAGGTGATTTAATAGAAGTAATTGAATCACTTAAAAAACTTCCTGAATATGCAAGTGTGGAAGAAATAAGATTAAATAAAAAAGAAACAAATGGAGGTTTTGAAAAAAGAATAATTTTAAAAGGGAATGACGACAGAAAATAATTTTATATCTCTCCCTTAAATACAAAAGTAGCTGGGCCACGTAATATTACGTGGCCTTGTTCGTTGCTCGATAGAAATAGTTCACCACCAGGAAATTCCAATGAAATTTCTTTTTCAAATTTTTCTTTATTATTAAGGATAGAATAGACAGCACAAGCTCCAGTTCCACAAGCAAGAGTCAATCCACATCCACGCTCCCAAACTTTTACCTTATAGTGATAGTCGCTAATATTTTCAACCAATTCAACATTAATTTTATTTGGAAATATTTTATTATTTTCAACGATAGGGCCTAGACTTTCAATTTTATAATTATCCAAACTTTCAACAACACCAACAGCATGAGGATTGCCCATAGATACAAATTCAAATTGTATGTTTTCTATGGGAACAGAATGATCTGGAAAATCAGAGTGAAGGTAAACAGGTTTTCCCATATCAACAGAATAAGTATCGTCATCATTGCATGTTATTTTTTTAATGCCATCTCTGGTGTCTATATTTAATTCTCCCCTTGGGTAAGTTTCGCTTTGGAAAAACTTGGCAGTACAACGGATTCCATTTCCACACATTTCTGCCAGTGTCCCGTCAGAATTATAGTAATCCATAAAACACTCAGCGGTAATAGATGGCTGGAGTAGTATTAAACCATCAGCCCCAACACCAAAATGCCTATCACATAAGCGACTAATATCTAGTGGGGTAAAAGTAATATTACTATCTAAATTGTTTATCATTATAAAGTCATTACCTGTACCGTGGTATTTGTGGAAATTTATCATATATATGCATATTATACTCCCATTTTCTTAGATTGTAATCAATCTTTTGAAAATGCAGCCCAGCGTAGCACAGCGAAGTCGTGGATATATATTAATTAAATGTTATAATCTACAGAGTATGAAAATTTTTATTGGAAGTGACCATGCTGGATATGAATTAAAAGAAAAATTAAAAGAATATTTAATTTCCTTAGACTATGAAGTTGAAGATAAGGGGGCATTTGATTTTGATAAGGATGATGATTATCCAGATTTTATTGTTCCAGTAGCAATTGCGACAGCAGATGACCCAACGAGTTTTGGTATTATTTTAGGTGGAAGCGGTCAGGGTGAAGAAATGATAGCAAATAAAATAGATGGAATTCGGGCTTGTGAATATTATGGCTGCAACTTAGAGATTGTTAGTTTAGCTCGAGAGCATAATGATGCAAACATACTTTCAATTGGTGCTCGTTTTGTAAAAGAAGATGAAGCCAAAAAAGCTGTAAGGATATTTCTTGAAACAAAATTCTCAGGTGATGAACGACATATTCGTCGTATTAATAAATTAGATTCTATATAAATTATGACAGAAGTTATACCAGCAGTATTAGCTAAGGGTTTCAGAGATTTACATGATAAAATTGCAAGAGTTGCAAGTGTTGCAAACATGGTGCAAATAGATATTTGTGATGGAAAATTTGTTGACTCTATTTCTTGGCCAATGGACAGAGATGATGAACAAAGTGTAAAAGCTATCTTAGATGAAGAAGAAGGTCTTCCTTCTTGGGATACAATCGATTTTGAATTTGACCTTATGGTTATGAATGCATATGAGAATTTTGATTTCTTTCTAAAACTAGGACCCCGAAGAGTTGTTTTCCATTTTGAGGCCCAAACAGACCCTATTAAATTTAAAGAATTCTTGGAAGGTTTAGATGTGTATACCCGTGATAGTATTGATATTGGGATTGCTATAAATACCACTACTAATATTGATGATATTAAATATATTATTAATAATATTGACTTTATTCAATGTATGGGGATAGAGCATATCGGACATCAAGGAGAACCATTTGACGAAAGAGTCCTTAGTCAAATAAAAGCTATCAAGAGTGAATATCCTGATATGATTGTTAGTGTTGATGGTAGTGTGAATGAGGATACTGCCTCACTACTTGTTGAAGCTGGGGCGGATAGGATAATTATTGGTTCTGCTTTAACAAAAAGTTTTGATATTCGCGAAACTATGAGAGAGTTAGAAAATCTTTAATAATATGGAAACTATAAATGATATTAAAATAAAAGAGCTAGAAATAAAGGCAAACGAAATCCGTAAGTCTATTGTTAAAATGCTTTATTTGGCAGGCTCAGGTCACACTGCAGGAGCGCTTGGTATGAC
>JBBRVK010000002.1:0-41359 GCA_038247045.1 Minisyncoccia bacterium
GATTTGAGGGGCGTGGAGCGTAAGATTATCTTTCATTCTTTTCAAAATAAGTTCGCGCAAAGGATAGGATTTCACCACAATTAAAAAACCTTCGTTCCGACGAAGGTTTTTTAATTGTGGAGACGAGCAAGCCATCTGCATGGCTTGCGTGCGGGAATCGAACGACGGAACGATATTTTCTCACCAGAGAAAATACGTGAGTCGGTGACCAGACAAAACTTTTTGACGAAAAAGTTTTAATCGAGGTAGATAAGGCTACTGCCGGTCCCACAATCAAAACTATTTCAATAATGAATAATTACTATTTTCTTTATTCTAAAACTTCCTGCACTACCCCCTGTACGGTATCTCCTTCTTCTGGAATTATTGGCTTATGTATAAGATTAGTACTTTTGGGCAATAAAATTCTCTTACCATCTTTTTCCCCATAATATTTTATTGTTACATTCTCTCCACCAAGTAGCGCCACAACCCTATCCCCAGTTTCAGGCTTTATGCTAAATTTACATAAAACTAAATCTCCATCATTAATACCAGCTTTATTCATAGAATCACCTATAGCACGCAAAATAAAATATTTATATCCTATTTTTATTTTACTTTTCTCAACCATTATTATTTCTTCTATGTTTTCTTCCCCCATAAGAGGTGCTCCACATGGAGCAGAACCTACTAGCTGTATGCCAATCATTTCTCTTAAATAAGGAGATTTTACCTTTTGCTCAATAAATTCTTTTTTATTTTCTTTAGGCGTTTTATCTAATATTTGATTGAAGTATTCTCGTAAATTTTCATCCACAATATAAACATAGGTTCCTTTTATTCCACGAGTAAGTAATGTTTTATAAATATTTATAACATATCTTTCTAATTCACTAGGATCAGAAACACCATTACGTCCATTTGTATCAAAGTATTTTTCTCTATCTACACAAAACTTTTTTATCATAGTATCATAATAAAATTCTGGACCAATGATTACACCAACGTAATTAAGATCATAACCTTGCACTGTATGAATACAACCAACTTCATTAATTGCATTCGGTGAATTAACCCAGTCTTGAGCAGTAGAATTCCAGATCAATTTTAAACCATTTATTTCAATATCATGTTTTTGAGTAGATTTACTTCCTGGTTTTGTATGCCATGGCCAAGCATAACCAGCAACAACACGAGAAAGCTTATGTTTTTTATCCTTTGTTTTTATCTCATTAACCATTTTTTCTATATTATCAAAAAGTCTGAAGTCGTAGTTTGAAAAATTTGTAACACTAGGTGTTTTTAAGTCAAAAATATCTTCTATAAAATTTATAAAATCATCACCAGCTTCCACTCGCATTTGAGTACTAAGCTGATAATACTTTGGTTTCAAATTTTTAAAATCACTTGATCTAATGTCTGCAGGTTTAACACTTTGATTCTCATCATAAAAAAATATCTGGTGTTTAGATGAATTCATAATCCAATCAAGTTGTGTTGCTTCTTTATCTAATCCTAATGTCTTGTTTACATTATCATAAGCTTCATAACCCATGATACCTTTTCTTCTCTGCAGTCTGTGTGATTCGTCCACAATTAAAACATCGTATTTATCTTTTATGACATCATTCGGTCCGATTACCATATTTGATTTTAATCCTTTAATTTTTGAAAATACTCTGCTTATTGTCTTACGTAGATTAGACATGGGCACAACCAGCCCAATCTTAAGATTTTTAGTTTCTTCTTGTTCTTTTAAATATTTAAAAAGATATGTAGCTAAAATTGTTTTACCTGTTCCGGGTTTACCATTAACGATAACTGTATTTGTTAAATTATTTTTTATATCTTTAAAAATCTTTTTAGCAGCAGAAAACTGATCTTCTGTTAATGATTTGTATGGTGAATATTTAAACAAATCACTATTTTTCAAATCCTCAAGAGTATTTCTAACAATTCCTTTTTCTCTTAAATCATCCCAAGCAATTTCAAACTTTGTTTTGTATTTAACCCTATCGTAGTAGTTATGATTTTTTAAACCACCATTACCATTTTGAATAACGTATTTCCCGTCAGCAGAAATATACTGAATTAACCAAGATTCAATATCTAAAGTAGCTGATTTATTATATTCTTCATCTGTTATTATATGAATATTATTTAATTTCTGCCTTTCTGGATTTTCAAAATGCTGCTTACTTCTATAGTAAGCACTCGTAGTTTCACCTATATAAATTTCTTCACCGTTTTCAATAATATAAACAACAGGCCAATTTTTACCAAATTTGTAATTTTTTATTTGATCAAATTTATCTTTATCAAAAGGAAAAGTTTTTATTTCAGACATAATTATAGTTTATTATATTTTGTGTGCTTCCCCTTTGATTTCTCTATTGGGTATTTTTCAGCATTCTTTCTCATTTTCTTTTCCGTAGCTTTTATAATATCTATTTTCAAATCATGACTTAAAAGAAGTATCCAATAAAATACATCAGCAAGCTCTTCCCCAATATGCTCTTTGTGAGTTTTCACATATTCTTCAATTTCTTCCTTTGATTTCCATTGAAAATGCTCTAACACTTCAGATGCTTCAAGTGACAAAGAAATAGCCACATCTTTAGGATTATGAAACTGTTTCCAGTCTCTTTCGTTTCTAAATTTTAGAATTTTTTTGGTGACTTCCTGAATTTCTGACATGTTTAAATTATCCCATAAAAATAAGCTTATTACAAACCAAGACCTCGAATACTTTAAATATCACAGATAGGGCCTTAGGCCCTATCTGTGATATTTAATTCTATTTATTTCTACCATTTCTCATATTGACAAATATTTAATATAATGTATAATAGAAAAAAATTAGTATTAGTTATTTAACAATTTATTAGGAAAAAAGATAGCTTCTAAAAGGAGGTATGGCTGTCCCCTTGATAAAAATAAGATATTAATCTGAAATTTTTAAACAACTGTAAAAAAACTGCTGAAAATGATAGAAAAGAAAGAAGAAGAAAATGATAACTCAGAAGTTATTATTATCGAAAACCCTGAAATAGTTGGTGATGATTATACTGGAGAAATTATCTCTGTGCATACCGGATATGTGTTCATCGGTAACATAAGGTCTGCATACGCAGCCACTGAGACGAACGGCCATGTTTTTTGCCCCGTTAATCCACAATCAAGTTTTCAACCGGGTGAATTGGTTAAGTTTTCTAAACTTAATCCCGACAAAGAACGAGCTGGAAAATTCCGGACCGAAAAAATCCGAAAAATTCAAACAGGACTTGCCATCGATACTCCCGAAGGGAGAATGACGGCAATCGCAAATTTATCAAAGACGACTTCGCCTTATCATCAGCTAAAGAAACTCATTAATGATAATGATCTTTCAAAAGCCGGTGAAAATAAACCTTTTATTGAATTCATCCAGCAAATCGGCTGGCTGCTCAACCAAAATGGTGGCTACAACCCTGAGGACATTAACAAACTCGCAGAAAGTTTTGTTGAAAAAACTTTTGCAATGCTGAAACCTCTTGGGGTTAAATGCTCCATCATGGGAGATGTCGATAAAGCAGGTGAAGAACAGATGATTAATGAGACCATCTCTCTTTATCAAGAAAATGCCCTACAGGGACAAGCGGAATCTTTGCAAAAAGAATACGCCCAGTTTTTGAAGGTAAGGGAGGCATTTACTTTGATGCACCAAAATGGATTACTTGACTATAGCTCAGTGATTGATATCAAACACTTGGCTGAATTAACTTTTGCCTTCCCAGTTTGGTTCGTTAGTGCAAAAGAAGGATTGCCGGATTTAGCTAGAGTTGAAGATCCGTCACCTGATCACGCAATAAGCTTCTTTTCAGACTGTATCGGGTCACGTGAATATGCCTGGTTTTACCAATTGTACAACCGACGGACTCGCCCCTTATCCCAATTTAAAGGTAAGGATATCATGCCCCCTTCTATTGTTCGGGTGATGAAACAGGCTAAAGAAATATTTGATTACGTAGCCATTATGACTCCATATCACGATGTCGCATCGAAAGAGTGGAGTGACCCTAATTGGCTAAGGAATATCGACCCAATTATGGTCGGATTTCTGAGAGGCTTACCCCACATGTTTGTCTTGGGACGTTGGAGTGGTACTGGAATTTTTCCGATGCTGTTGGATTGTATTGCAGACACCGCAAATCATATTACAATCAACAAACATCTGCTTAAAAATTTTATGTATAACTCTTACTGGTACAAGGGTTTAACAAACGGGATGCTTTCAACAGACAACGACGGTGAATCCGTTTTGAATAAATATGCGGGTAAGCTTTTACTCGCTTACGAGAGGGGAATATTATTTGGTTTCTTGAGGGGTGAATTAAAAGATAATCCGGGATACAACTATTGGGAATAATCTTTTCCCAAAAAAATTAAAACAAATAAGCCCTTTGCTAACAGCGAGGGCTTATTATTTTATCACAGCCAGCCAATACTTCTCTTTGTATTTGACTTTATAACTCAAAGTGGTATTGTGGTCCGATAAGTAATGTTCTTTTAAGATTTTAGTTCTGTTGTTGAATTATCTTTGTTCCCCTATCCTTTAGAGAGATAAAGATAATTCAATAATCGTTTAACTAAAATAAATAAAAAATGGAAACTACGGAAAAAAGATTACCAGAAAATGCAACAGAATTACCATCTTTCACGAAAGGTGGAAAAATTTTAAGCCTTAGAGATATAATTAACAACAAAAAAATTATATCTGTCACCGTAACCTATCTTTCTCAAAAAAGAAAAGTAAAAGCCCCTGGATTTAGAGGATTTCTAGGAGCGAAAGAAGACTTCCAGGAATTAAAAGAATTAACCATTGAAGACCAAAAAGGTATTTCTTTTAATTTCAAAGACGGAAATGAATTTGCTAAAATACGTTTTTACAAAAAAAGAGAATTCGATAAGGTTAAGAACGATGAAGACTATGATTGTAGTACTTTCTGGCGGCAGTATGATTTTTCTAGGGAAATGTCTTTCCAGATTAATTTTCTCATAAGAAACCTGAAAGACATTGACTGGGTTTAAAACCGCTAAATAATAAAAGGCCTACTAAATAATATTAGTAGGTTTTTTTAATAAAAAAAACGCCCGGTATCATATGATACCGGGGTTCCCCAAATAAAATGGGACTAAAATAATATGTAACTAATTTTTTATCTCATGCATCATAGGCAAGGGGTTTAAAGATTAGCACTCTGGTTAAAAACAAATCTAATTAATATAATTTCAAACATATTTATATTTGTATATATTGGTAAGTGTATAACTTTTTGTTCATATTTACTTAAATCAAAATTAAAAACCCCACATTAAGTGAGGTTTTTAATTTTGATTTACACTATTAATTAGAAGTCTTAGCCCCACTTACGCAGTGACTACACTCATTTCGATGTGTCATAAGAATGACTAGTGCAGACAAACCAACTAGAATATAAACAAGCCTTGAAACAAGAGCTCCTTGTCCTCCAAAAATTAAACCAATGTCCCATTTAAATAAACCCACCAAGAGCCAATTTAATCCTCCAATAATTAAGAGGTAAATAGAAATTACATGTAATGTTTTCATCTTTGTTATACAAATTATATTAATAATTCGACGTTTAACCTTCTATCTAATTATATCAAACAGTTAAAGTATTTAAAGCTAGTTATCGACATAGAATAAAAACCTATTTTATAGACTGGAAAAACCTGCTATTATTAACTATATATGAAAAACGAGCCTAAACTTACAGTCTCTGGATATAGAGGAATATGGGGAGAAAGTTTAACTCCCGATATCGTTAGTAATTATATCCGAGCCTTTATTGAATTTGTAAAAGAAAATATTAATAATAATCCAACTATTCTAATTGGTCGTGATGGTAGAGAGAGTGGACCTGAAATTAAAGAAATAATAATAAAGATTCTTAAAAAAGAGAACATAAATTTTGTCGATGGTGATATTTTACCGACTCCCACCGTTCTCTTTGCGGTAAAAAAACATAAATACGACAGTGCCATTATCATAACGGCGAGTCATAATCCTCGAGAATACAATGGATTAAAATTTGTCACCAACACCGCCCTATTTACGAGTGAAGGTGAAGTAAAAAAAATACAAGACAATTTAAATAAAATTGAAAAAGAAAATATTGAACAAGAAGAAATTTTCAGGGAGAACGACAAAGATAATGCTCTTACTAAAAATTTTAATTTTCCCAAAGAACATGCCGACCAGATAATTAAAAATATAGACGTTGAAACGATTAGAACTAAAAAGTGGCGGGTTGGTGTCGATATGATAAATGCGTCAGCTTGTGTTCTCGACCCATACTTATTTGAGCAATTAGGAGTTGAACTTGTTCCCTTGAATAACATTCCTAATGGTAATTTTGGCCATAAACCAGAACCCCTTCGAGAAAACCTAGGCGATATTGCTAACCTGGTAAAAGAAAAAAAATGTAATCTTGGATTTGCTCATGACCCCGACGCAGATAGACTTGTCATAATAAATGAAAAAGGAGAAGTTATTTTTGAAGAATACACATTAGCTATTGGGGTTGAAGCGATTATGTCTCGAATTGAAAATTTTGGAATGAGTGTCGTTGTTAATATGTCAACATCACAAATGAGTTCTGATATTGCAAAAAAATATGGCGGAAAATGTTTCCGAAGTAAAGTCGGTGAGGCCAACGTCGTTGCTAGTATTGAGATAAATAAGGCAATCATTGGCGGTGAAGGTGGTGGTGGAATTATTTATCAAACAATAAACATGGCTCGTGATAGCTTTGTTAGTCTTGCTCTTATTTTAGAACTACTTGCAAAGAGAAACCAAACAGTCAGTGAGTGTATCGATTCACTTCCAAAATACGAAATGTTTAAAGATAAAATACAAGTTCAAGATGAATTAAGTGAAATATATTCTAAGATGAAGAGTCATTTTAAAGATGGAAAAGTAGATGAGCTCGACGGACTACGACTAGATTTTTCAGATAGCTCTTGGATACATTTAAGACCTTCAAATACAGAACCGATTATTCGCCTTATTGGAGAAGCTAAAAATAAAGAAAAAATAGAACAACTCTTTGCAGAAGTGAAAAAAGTAATAACATAAATTAACGTATAATGGTATTAATACGTTAATATATTAACTAAATATAAATTTGACATTTTATATTTTTCATGTATAATATATAAGAATTTAATAAGAAAGGAGGGTCGGTAGACATGAAAAATGAAGGGTTAGCAGAATATCTCTTTAGTTTGTACAACAAAAAAGTAGTATTCCCTGGACTTCTCAAGGAAGTAAAAACGGGAACAAACTATCCAAAAGCGCTGTTGGTTTTAAGAGCAACCCTTTTGTCGGAAAATTATAAAAAGAATCCAGTAATAAAAAATTTACGTTCACTGGTTCTAGAAATGTATGAAAAAAATTATGAAATTAAAAAATGGTCAGAAAAAATCGATGACCAAAAAAAAATTTTGTTGATTTTTAGTTACAAAAAAAGTATTAGGGGGGGGTAAGCACCCCCTTTTTTTTTATTTATATTCATTTAAAATATCTTTTATCTCATCATCTACTTTTCTCAGGTCGAATTTTTCTATTACAGAGAGCGAAGAATCTCTTCCCCATCCTCCATTGTTATATCTTGACTTATTAATATCATTGCCATTTTTTATTATAGATACGGCATATAAATATGATGGATTCTTTTTTCTGTATAGTTCCTGATAGTCCTTACTGTAATAAGCCATATATAAATCATCATCTCTATGGTCCTTTTCTGTTCCATAAATTACCCACTCTTCATCTCCATTTTTATTTTTTCGAGGCAAGATATCTTCTTTTGAGGCATGATAAGCAATAAAGCGTTCTTGTTTTAAATTATTAGATATTAATTTTTTAATCATTTGAGACATATCTATATTACCAGCTCTTATTTCTTTTAAGGAATATAAAAAATACTTATTTTTTAATTCAAATGGTGAAGAAATCAAAGCTAAATATTCTTCTTCTAAAAGATTACTCGATAGTGTTTCAAATTCTAAAATTTCTTCCTCTTTAAAACCTACACTATTCAAAGATTTAATAACAGAATCATATACACCAGTGTTTATAATTAAATCAAATATTAATTTTTTCTTTTCTTCAAGATTTGTTTCTTTTTTTATTTCAGAAATATTTTTATTTTCATAATAATTAGTATTGTGTTTTTTACTCAAAAAAACTCCCTCTTTTTTTGAGGATACTAAATTTTCTTTAAAAGTTTCTTTCATTTTTATATATTACACTTTTTACTTTTAAAAGAAAGGTTGTGTTATATCTATATAAAATCTCCTATTTTTGTCCGAATAATCTTAAAAGCTAAAGCTGGAACCCCAAGAGATTTTCCAAGATTATTTGCAATCCCCCTGACGTAGACACCGCTACCACAAGTAATTTTTAATTTCAAAATTTGATATTCAAAATCAGACTTTCCTTCTAAAATATTTTCCCAGCCGGAGATTATTTCTTTCTGTCGAAAATCACCATTAACTTTTAAAATCTTTTCTCTAATACCCAAGAGGAGGTCATTCCCCTTTATTGTTGACCAACCAAGATTATCAATACTTTCCACAAATACATCGTGAGTCGGGATCTCTATTTCGGAAAGTTTTTCCTCTCTCGCCCATTGCCAAAGGGGTTTATTCTTTACAGTTCGCGAAGAATAAGGCGGATACGATTGATTAATTCTTCCAACAAAAGAAGATATGGCTTCTTCTAGAACAGAATCGAGAGAAGTATTTGAGATGGTCTGGCCGAGCTTCCCAAAGAATTTGGCGAGGAAATCCGAGGACCTCTCAAATGCTTCTGTCGACGAAGTGGAATTTTGCAAAACTTTTCCCAACACATCATACGTATCAGTCGCAAAACCAAAAAGAACTTCCACTTCATATTCTTTTGGAAGAACCAAGTATTCGTCTTTTTTCAAACATTCATCTCCTACTAAAATAATCAAGACCCCTTCAGCCAAAGGATCAAGCCTTCCAGCATAAGTCATCGGCAAAAATTTCAATTCTGGATTATCTTTTTTCAGATTATTAATGCATTCGAGGGGGGTCTCGCCACATTTTTTGTATACCTTAATAACCTTATCGGACATATTGCCATAGTACCATAGATATGCTAGTATTGGGCTTAGGTAGGTAATCTATTTTATTTCTATCGGACATACAAATTGAGAGAAAGAATAAACAATCAAATAAGAGCAAATGAGGTTCGTGTAATCTCAAACGAAGGGGTAAACCTTGGCGTTTTGAGTTTTAAAGATGCCTTTGCTATGGCCAATAAAGAAGGCCTTGATTTAATTGAAATTTCTCCCAATACGAATCCTCCAATAGTAAAGATTGCAGATTACGGGAAATACAAATATGAGCAAAATAAGAAGCTAAAAAAGGCTAAAGCAGGTGCAAAAATCACTGAAACCAAGGCTGTCCAAATAAAGATAGGTACTGGAGACAATGATTTAGCCCTTAAGGCTCGTAAGGCATCAGAATGGTTGAAGGAAGGACATCGTATTAAAGTGGAATTATTCCTCTCTGGACGATCCAAGTTTATGCCTGAAGCATTCTTAAAAGAAAGACTCAATCGTGTACTTCACCTTATAACAGAGAATTACAAAGTTGCAGAGGATTATAGGAAAGGTCCCAAAGGTCCAACAATTACAATAGAAAAAGAAAAATAATTTTATGAGTATAAAAACAAACAAATCATTAACAAAGCGTTTGAAAGTTACCAAAAATGGTAAAATTCTATCTAGAGCTCCTGGTTTCAATCATTTTAATGCTAAGCAATCTCGTACAAAGCAATTAGCTGGTCGCAAGATGAACAAACAAGCGTTCTCAAACAAAATTACTAGAACATATTTGCCTAATGCGTAAATAATTACAAAATTCTAATTAAAATATATGACAAGAGTTAAAAGAGGAGTAATAAAAAATAAACACAGAAAGAATATTCTTAAACAAGCTAAGGGTTTTCGTTTTGGACGTAGTACAAAGAAAGCTCAAGCTAAAGATGCTCTAAGACACTCAGGTAACTATTCTTTTGCTCACCGCAAAGACAAGAAAGCTGATGCTCGTAGTTTGTGGACAACTCGTATTAATGCTGCCATCCGACCATTCGCAATGTCTTACAGTAAATTTATTGATGGACTAAAAAAGAAGAATATTGAAATAGACCGTAAAATATTATCTGAATTAGCAGGAAAGAATCCTGAAACATTTGCAAGAATCGTAAAAAGTATCTAATTAAATTAAAAGACCCTGCTCATTTGAGTAGGGTCTTTTAATTTATAAACTTTAACAATCTAAGGTAATTTGTTCACCCGATAATGGAGTATAAGCATTCACACCAAGGTTATCTGTCAGCTTCTGGGCCAAGAACATGGAAGCTTTTGGTTCACCCATCAATAGGTAAACTTTTTTAACAGTTTTAGCAGTGCTTTCAACAAATTCTACAAGATGGTCAGAGTCTTTATGTCCAGAATATCCACTTATCATTTCAACATGGGCTTTTACTGTTACGTCTTCCCCCATTATATGAAGCTTTTTAACTCCATTTTGAATTGAGCGGCCAAGCGTTCCGACTGATTGATAACCAATAAGTAAGATTGTATTTTGGGCGAATGGAAGATAATTTTTTTCATGATGCAAAATTCTTCCCCCATTACTCATTCCACTTCCTGCCATAATAATCTTTGGATCTGGAACACGGAGAATTGCTTTTGATTCTTCGGTATCTTCCGTCATTTTTAAACCTATAAAATCAAAGATATCATCTCCCCCGTTTATAATTTTCAAAGCTGTCGGATTAAAATATTTTTCATATTTACCATAGATGGCAGTTAGTTTAATTGCCAAAGGTGAGTCGAGGAAAATTGGCATTTTAGGAATAGCATTTGCTTCAACAAAAGAATCTATTTCATATAATAATTCTTGTGTTCTCTCAAGTGAGAAAGTTGGAATAATCAGTGTTCCATTTCTTTCATAATTTTCTTTTATAATTTGTTCTAATTTCTTTTTTCTCTCACCCCGATCTTCATGATTTCGGTCACCATAAACAGATTCCATAAATAAATAATCTACATCTGTTATCTTGTCCGTATCACGCAATAATGGTGAAGGAGAATTACCAAGATCCCCCGTAAAGATAATTTTTTTATCATTATATATAATCTCTAACATTCCTGAACCTAAAATATGTCCAGCATCTTTGAAAGAAAACTGAAATCCATGGTCCACATTTAACTTCTCTCCATATTCTAATGTTTCCCAGAGACTCATCGCTTTCTTAATATTCTCTGGTGTATAGATTAAAGCTAAACCATGTTCTTCATCGCGAGAAAGAAGGTGGGCAGTATCAGCAAGCATTATTTCTGTAATCTCTTTCGTTGGAATTGTTGAAATGATTCGTCCATTAAACCCTTCGCTTATAAGCTTTGGAATACGTCCGATATGATCTATATGTCCGTGAGTAATAAATAAGATATCAATAGTTGAAGCATCATAAGGAAATTTTTCCCAATTTAAATCTTCGGCAAGTTTTTCACCTTGGATTAAACCACAATCAACCAAAAACTTTTTTTCATTCCCTTCTATTAAAAAATTGGCACCCGTGACGGTACCAGCCCCAGAACAAAATGTGACTTTCAGTTTCTTTTCATTTGCCATATATGTTTATTATACATGATATAACTAAAAATTGGAATTTTATAAAAAAATAAATATTAATCGCCTATAAATAAAAAAAATCCTTACAAAAATGTAAAGAATTTCTTTTTAGGACTATCCGAATATATTACCGTAGCATAACGCTAGGTGGGATTAAGAATGTGGCAGATTTGTTAACGTAATAGTAGACAGCACTGTAACATAACTATATATCCCCTAAAATATTGTTCTAGGTAATACAATTCAAATAACCCTACTTAAACTATACTCGTCTAAAGACACCAATGCAAGTCATTTTATAAATAAAGCACACTTTTGACATCATTTCAAAGAAGATTTTTAATTTAAATTTCAAAATTTTTCAGTTTTTCTAAATAAGGAGCAATTGATTCGTTATTTATATCTTCTGGTTTTATTTTTAAATGTGAAAAAATTTGATTTTCAATTGACCTCATATTTTTCATAAAAAACTCCCTAGCTTCTTCTGTAAAAACATGAGGATGATGCTCATATCTCTTTTTTGCTTCAAGATTTCTCTCTTCGATTGAAACAACGCAATGAGGAGTAGCTCTATTGTCAGCATAAATACCTATTTTTTCACCTAAATCAAGACCTTGATTTACTTCTTGAATATACTCAGGCTCAATAACATCAACCAAATGAGCAACATAGTCAGATAAACCTAAATCTCGAACAATCTTAACACTAGCAGTGTGCTCACTATTGCCATATTTTTCGATACACTCTTCTTTAACTTTTTGCCAATATTCTTGGCCTTCAGGCTGATTATGTTCTGGAAAATAACTTAAATCAAATTTAATAATATTTGCTATGTCATGGAATAAACAAGCCTTAATGATACTATCTTTATCAACAGGAGTTTCCAGTGAATCACAAATTTGCCATGCAACAGCTGTTACTCTAAACAGATGGACTGCAAGTATTGGCATGACTTTATATTCTTTATATATATCTATAATTTTTCTCATTTTAATATTAAACGGAGAAAACCCGCCTCATGGCGGATTTTATTCCTGAAAAGTTATTTTACTTTTGTTTGAGTAAATTTTTCTTGAACAGTTGAATAAGTAAATAATTCCCCTTCTGAAAACCAATGTGCTATTTCTGCGGCTGCTTCTTCTGGATCACCTGAAGCATGAACGATATTTGGAATTCCAACACCATTTGCATCGGCATGAGAAAAACTCATATGTGAATAATCTCCACGAATAGTACCTGGGGCAGCAGCCTTTGGTTCTGTTGAACCTACCATCTTACGAATTAAAGAAACAGCTTCTACTCCCTCAAGAACAAAAGCTATGACTGGACCTTCGTTCATCATACTTAATGTCACATCAAAAGCTTTCTGACCACGACGTGAAATCATTTTGCCAATATTTTCATAGTGATGGAAATAATGATCATAACTTGGAGCAAGCATTTTAGCTCCAACAATCTTAAGTCCTATCTTTTCAAAACGAGAAAGAATCTCACCGACGATACCACGCTGTACTGAATCTGGCTTAAAAACTACAAGGGAACGTTCTATTGTTGACATAAATAATATAAATAAATAATCTAATAAAGTCCTAGTATTATATACCTAAATTCCTATAAAATAAAGACGACCTAACAATCAGTATTATTGGTCACAAAAAGAATAATAGCGTGATTTCTTTTAAAAAATCACGCTATTTATTATAAATTATTTCACTTGACCGCAGACACAAACATATTGGTTAACCATTTCTCCCCCACTCAGACAAACACCTCTAAAATAAAATCTGTGTCCATGAACCTCACACTTGTTTTGGATGTTATATATCTCATCCCCAACATCTTTAACCTTAAGCTGAAGAATTTTTAGTTTTTTCCTTAAAATAGAAACTTTTCTATCTATTCCCGGAAAAGGTTCTTCTTGTGGGTCCTCAAAGAATACATCTTTACTTTTTCCCATGGCTTTATGTTTTTAGTTTGAGCTTAATATATCAGATACTGCTATTGATGTCTATTTAAAAAACTAAGGAATTAATTCCTTAGTTTTTTAACATATTTACTGTCTATATTTTGCCATTATCTCCTCTTCAATTTCTTCTCGAGGACGGCCATGCTTGAGATATGAAAGTTGTTTAATCTTCTCAACAATCTCCATGTTTCCTTGTGGGGGAGGAAAGGTGGCGATGTTGAAAGGTTTAGTTGGCTGACCATTGATAAGCATTGAAACATAAGCATTTCTATTATCAATCTTCATAATATCGGCAGCTGTAAATGTTGGCTTAAATTTACTTTCTAAAAATTGCGCATCTTCAGCTCCAACTCGGAAAACTGCCATCGAGCCAACGTTACCAAAAACTGCATTTTTAATATTATCTTCTAGCTGAGAAATATATTGATGGGCGACTGTCAGTGACAGACGGTATTTACGAGCTTCAGAAAGAATTGATTCGATAGAATCAGTTGTTACATTTTGGAACTCATCAATATACAAGAAGAAATCTTCCATTTTTTTACCATACATATCAACACGAGAAAGTGCCGCCATTTGGATTTTATTAACGATTAGAAGACCAATCAAATTCGCATTCATTTCACCAAGACGACCCTTTGAAAGATTAACCAAAAGAATTTTTTTATTATCCATGATGTCACGGAAATTAAAAACTGATTTTTCTTGCAAAACAACAGGACGCATAATGTCATTTGAAATAAAATTATCAAACTTAGAAGTAATATATGGTACGAAGTTTGCGATAGACTGATCTCCTGTTGTCTGTTCGGCACTTTTCCAGAATTGAGAAATAATTGGATTTTTACAATGAGAAAGTTTCATATCCCGAAATTCTTTATCTGCAAGAACGCGGCCAATTTCAAGTAGAGTTGCTCCACTTTCTGGATGTTCCATCACAAGAAAAGCTGAGTTTTTAAAATATTGTTCGAACATCGGACCACCAGAAGTTTTCATGTCAAAAAGTTTATTAAAAATATTCATCAATTCATTTACGACAAAAGTTTTTTGCTCAGGATATTTTGGATCATACTCAAGCATATTGAGACCCATAGGGCGCGCTGTATAAGCGGGATCAAAATATATAACATCATCAATACGTTCCTTTGGTATATAACTTAAAATATCTTGAATATCCGTACCGTGAGGATCAATATAACAAACTCCATGCCCTGCTAAAATATCTTGAGCAATCATATTTTTCATGATTGTTGTTTTACCAGTTCCGGTCTGACCGATAACATATAGATGACGCATACGGTCTTCATCAGCAAAATGCACCATCGTTTCTTTTCCTCGATAAATATTTTTACCCAGTGCCACACCACTATTACCCATTTCCATAGGAGCAGGAGCAATACCGGCCTTGGCTTGTTTAAGTTGTGAAGAAACAACACCATGAGGAAAGTGAAAAATCGTAGCCAACTCTTTTAAGTTAAGTGGCATTTTATAACTATCAGAAAATACTCGATATGAAAAATTATGAATTAATTCAGCTAAATCTGTCCCTTTTGGGTGATAAAAATCAAAACCATTTCTATCAGCCTCAGTAAATTGATTAAAAGATGATTCTATTTCAGATAATATTTGTTTGGACCGAGTTTCTGTTTCAGCTGAAGAAATAATTCGGATATTTGTCGCCATTATGGTACTTTTTAATTTTTCCGTAATATTCTCAACTGCCTTATCGTTTACTTTCTTTTCGTCTTTCTTTTTTGAAGCACCAAAAAATAATTCACTAGCAATACTTTTGAATTCTTTCGTAATTTGACGAGTCATACTGGAAGCCGTGCGAACAGACATGCCGTTTTTAACATCGGAAAGAATAATATGGAATTTCTTGATAATATCTTCATCTTCAGGACAAATAGTAAACTGAATAGCGGCACCCTCTCCTTCTTTTTTTAATTTAGTTAGTGCATTAAGAATAATATTCAAAGGGTCATGGTCGATTGCATCATATAATTTAATAGGAAAAACCTCGCTATGAGATAGTGTTGCATATGAAGCAGAAATATTTCCTCTTTCTGAAAAAATATTATAATCATCAGGAACCTCAGTAACCTTAGCGTCTAAATGAATTCCCAATAATTGTTTTTCAAATAATTCTGATTTGTGAGAAGGAACAGCAACATAAAAAACAAAACTATCAGAACCTTCTGATAAGGCAATTTCTAAAGTAAAATGATTTCGATTATAATTCTCTCGTCCTTCACCAACAGAATGCATTCCGGCATAAAATTGCTCCATCGCACTCAATAATTCTTTTAAGCCTTTTTTATTTACATCATCAGCCGCGTCTGGAAGAGTAATTTCAAAAAGTTTCATATCGAGTGATTTAAATAATGGTGTTCCTTCTCGGAGTCCAGGAATTTTATGAGTATTATATAGATATTGAACGAGGAAACGATGGAAGTCATCATCCAAATGCGGATTATTCATCTTCGCCACAATTGATAAGGCATTAGAAATACCCTTATCTAATAATACAGCGAGGAGCTCCTCCATTTTACTGTCATGATTTTCTGGATGCAATCTTAAAACTAAATCATGAGAAAAATTATCTTTCATGAGAGCACTTTTATGCATCACATCTTCTGGTTCATATTTTTTATATTCCCCGATAACATCATGAGCTAATAATTCTTTGTTTACTTCCATCCCCTGATCGCTAAGTGCTTTCTCTTTTTCAGCAATATGAGCACGTAAAAATTCAAGCTCTTCTTGAGGAGTCTTGAATTTGGGGGCGTTATTTAAATTAAAATTCTCCATTCCGTTATTATAGCATAATGGAAATACAAAGAGGATAGATTTTACAAAATCATTACAATTTATAAAAAAACCTCAAGCTTGCTTGAGGTTTTTTTATTATATTTTCGTTAGAATTTCCGCTTCACCATCTGTAATTAAAATTGTATGCTCAAAGTGGGCAGAACGAGAACCATCAGAAGTCTTAATAGTCCAACCATCAGCCATACTAACGATTCCATCTTTCCCGATATTTAACATTGGTTCGATTGCAATAACCATATTTTTTACCAATTTCTGACCTTTCCCTGCCTTACCATAATTTGGAATATATGGGTCTTCATGTATTTTAACCCCTACTCCGTGCCCAGCAAGTTCTCTCACAATACCATATTTTCGATTAACAAATGATTCAATCGCGTGACCTATATCACCAACCGTAGCACCTCCATTTGCGGCCCAAATACCGATTTCTAGGGCTTTTTGTGTTGCAGTGAGTAGTTCTTTATCAATCTTAGATATCTTGCCTACAGGGACAGTAACAGCATGATCGGTAAAAAGTCCCTTGTATTTGATACCAAGGTCAAGAGACACAATATCGCCTTCTTTTAAAATTTTAGATTTTTTGGGAATTCCATGAACAATCTCATTATTTACAGAAATACAGATTGTGGCAGGAAAAGGACTAGGTGCTCCATCTGGTCTATAATTTAAGAAAGCGGGTTCTGCCCCAGCCTCTTTTATTAAATCATAGGCGTATTTATCGAGTTCGTGAGTAGAAAGACCAGGGGCCACTTTTTTAGCGGTTTTTTTTAAAACTTGAGCGAGTATTTTTCCCCCTTCTCGAATAATGTCTATTTGTTCTTTTGTTTTGATTATAATTGCCATATAAATTATCTTAGTTCAAAAAGGCCCAAGATGCAAATTAAAAATATTACAGCCTCAAAGCTTTGCTTTGAGGCTGTAATATTTAATTCTTAATTCTTAATTCTTAATTACCTTACCGTTGTTCCAATAAATTTTTTTCCATCTAAATAATTTTTCAAATTTTCTATATTTCTGCCATTCATAATGACAACTTCTAATTTTGCAGATTCCGCTTCTTCTGCCGCGATTGGATCAAAAGGTGAACTTAATCCCGGTTGCCACTCTGTTGGTAATAGAGTTCTAAAATCTGGCCAGGTAGAATTTTTTATTGCTTTTGCTTCAGGGAATTTTTTCGGATCTTTATCGTATACAAAATCAATATTTGATAAATTTAAAACTTTTTTAGCTGAAACACCAAAAGCACAATGAACAGCCGCAAGGTCACTACTATTCCCTGACTTCCACCCCCCACCTAAAATAATTGGTTTATCTGTTGGTGGAATATTATCTGGATCCATAATAATATTTTTATAAGCATAATCTCCAAAAGCAATTCGAACAAGCTCAGCGTTTAAACGAGTTGTAGCAATCCCCAACCAATCAAGATCCTTCTTGCTTGGGCTCCCCAATGAAGCTGCAATCTTATTGTAATCACGACACAACTTACCACCACCGGTGATAATAACAAAACGATAACCATGATCTACGTATGATTTAATTGTGTCAGTAAAATTTTTAATGAAAGAAGTATCAACTTGCTCTGGAACAATGATAGCTCCTCCTAAAGATATAACTATGTATTCATTATTTATCATAATTAAATAGATAAACCAATTGATTTGATAATATCTTGATGAACTTCTTCAATTGTTTGCTCTCCATTAATTTTATATATAGTATAACCATCTTTATTGTTAAAATACTCCATCGAGGGAATGACATTGTTCACATATTCATCAAAACGGTTAGCAATAGCCTCGTCAGTATCATCAGACCTAGCACGGAGTTTCATTCTTTTTACAGCTTCTTCTTTGCTTAATTCTATATAAATAATTTTAACATCATGATGATTATAGAATTTCATCATATGGTCAAAAGCTTCAGACTGATTAACAGTGCGAGGAAAACCATCAGCAATCAATGTTGAATTTTCTTTAATGTTAGAGGCTAGAATATTTGTTAATAAACCAATTGTTAAAAAATCTGGTTGTAAAAATCCCTTCTCGAGATTTATTTTAATAATTTTACTTGTATAATCATCTCTGCCAATTATTTTTCTATATTCATTTCCAGGAGAAAGAAATAAAACATCAGATGATGAATCTATTTCTTTTATGTGTTTTTGTAATAATTCAACTTGTGTCCCCTTACCCGAACCAACTATTCCAAAAAATATAAATGCTTGTGGTTTATTTATCATATTCTTCTATTATATACTAAAAATGCTCAGACATAAAAAAAGACCCAAAATAGGTCTTTTTTAATACTCTCTCATTGATAATTGTGCTTCTATTTTCTTAATTAAATCCAAAACAACGGAAACGACAATGAGCAAGGCAGTACCTCCAATAGCAAAAGCAGTTATTCCAGTGATGGCTCTCATAATAAGAGGAAGGACAGCAATAACACCAAGGAATACAGCACCAATGGTCGTTATACGTGTTAAAATTTTCTCAACATAATCACGAGTGGCTGGTCCTGGACGAATTCCGGGAATGAAAGCACCATTTTTTTGGAGATTAGTTGCAAGTTGTTCTGGGTCGAAAGTAACGGCCGTATAGAAATATGTAAATAAGAATACAAACAGGAAATAGAAAATAGAATAAATCCAAGTATTACCAACAAACCACAACAATCCACCAGATATAGAATGTAGTATAGGATTGGTCATTCCAGCAAGAGCATTACCAACAAGCTGAGGAAAAAGTAAGATAGAGAGAGCAAAAATTATTGGAATAACTCCAGCTTGGTTAACACGCAATGGTAAGTATGTTTGAGTTCCCCCGGCAATATGGTCACCTCTAACTTGTTTAGCATAAGTCACAGGAATAGGTCTCTCGGCTTCTGTGACAACAACAACTCCAGCAACGATTAGAACACCAACAGCTAAGAATAATATATAAAGTGGTAAACTAGCGATATTGAAAGTGAATAGGAATTGTGAGAATTCTTTTGGAATATTTGCCACAATACCAGCGAAGATGATTAAAGAAATTCCATTACCAATTCCAAATTCAGAAATTAATTCACCAATCCACATGATTAACATAGAACCAGCTACGATAACAGATAGATTAGCCATCATTCCAAACATAGAGATATCACCTAATATACCTTGTTGTTTTAGTATTATAAGCAAACTAAATCCTTGAACAATAGCAAGTGGAACTGTCAGCATACGACTTAGTTGGGTAAATTTTTTACGTCCAACTTCACCATCCTCTTGATACATAGCTTTTAGTTTTGGTGACATGATCGTCAACAACTGCATGATAATAGAACCTGTAATATAAGGACCAACACCAAGCATCAAAATTGAAAGAGTAGAAAGTCCACCACCGGAGAACATATTAAGAACTCCTAAAAATTGATTGTTGTTTATGAAAGTTTGAAGACGAAGTGTATCAATACCAGGAATTGGAATTGCAGAAAGAAGACGAAAAATAACTAAGGCACCAAGAACAAACAGGACACGAGTTCGTAGTGCCCTGTCCGTAAAAATCATTTTAATCTTGTTCCAGACTGTTTCCATTTTATTTTATACTTCCACCAACTTTTTCAATTTTAGCTTGAGCTGGCTTAGACACGATACAATTTTCAACTACTATTTTTATAGAAATATCTCCATTGCCTAGAATCTTAACAGATGGAAACTTACCACCAACTCGGCGAATAAGATTTTTTTCAAATAAAGTTGCAGGACTTACTATAGAATTTGGAGTAAAAACATTAAGAGATCCGACATTTACTGGAGTAGGCTTTGTTTCTGCAGAGTTGAAGCGGTAACCACGAAGCTTAGGAATCTTTTTGATAAAATCACGAATTTCTGGACGACGCTTGTTACCAGCACGGGCTGTTTGACCCTTACCTCCGCGACCAGATGTTTTACCACGAGTACCACCACGACCAACTAGTCTTGCTTTTTTATTTGGATGTTCTCTTTTTAATGTGTTTAATTGCATAAAATTTTTATTTAACTATTTCTTGAGCTGCTTCTTTAACTTCAGCCTTAGCTTCAACTTCTTGCTCTGCTATGAAAGCAGCAACCTTAGGAAGTGAGGCAGAAGCTTTTAATTGATAAAGGGTCTTATAAGCAACACGAGCATTATTTAATTTATTCTTACTTCCAGAATGAAGCTTAGCGGTAATATTTTTAAGGCCAGCAAGGATCAACATATCACGAACAGTACTTCCTGCAACTAATCCCTTACCACGGTTTGCCATCATTGTTAGTTTTGAACTTGAAAATTTAGCAGATACTTCATGAGGTATAGACATTTCTTTTGTTGTCTTAATCTTGAACATATTTTTCTTTGCTTGACGAAGTGCCTTAGCAATAGCAATAGCTGTGTCACCTCCCTTTCCTGTTCCAAGACCGATTGAGCCTTTCTTGTCTCCAATAGCAAGAGCTACAGCAAATGTCATACGACGTCCCCCAGCAACGACACGAGTAACACGACGAATTGAAACCATTTTCTGGTCAAATTCTGGTTTTGGTTTCTCAAAAAATGATCGAGGTTTACGGTCACCTCCCTCACGCTTGTTGTTATTTCCACGATATCCAGAAGTTACGCCTCGTGGATTAGTAGAAGTAGCACTTCTTGGTGTTGTTGTAGTTGGTGTATGTTGTTTTGGTTTTGTTGTATCCATATATTTTATTAAAATTTAAGGCCTGAAGCACGAGCAGAATCTGCTAACGCTTTAATACGACCAGTATATTTAAATCCATTACGATCAAATACGCAAGATTTTATTCCTTTTGCATTTGAAGCTTTTGCAATATTAGCACCAGTTGAAACTGAACGTTCTGTCTTTGTTCCAGTTTTAACCTCTAAATCAGAAGCTGAAGCTAAAGTCACGCTCTTTGAATCATCTATCATTTGAGCATAGATATAATTATTCGAACGGAAAACAGAAAGGCGAGGACATTCTGAAGTACCAAATATCTTTGTGCGAATCTTTTTCTTAAGTCTTAATCTTTTTTCTAATTTTTTGTTCATATATTTATTTTAATAGTTGCTATTTTTTAATTAAGCAGCTTTTTTACCTTGCTTACGACGAATAACTTCATCGGAATAACGGAAACCCTTACCTTTATAAGGTTCTGGCTTTTTCATTGATCGAACTGATGCAGTAAAAGAACCAACTAACTCTTTATCAATACCAATAATGGTAATGTTGTTCTTCTCAGCTGTAACAGTTAATCCTTCTGGAATTACTATTTTTACAGGGTGAGAAAAACCAAGAGCAAGATTGAAAGATTTTCCAACTACTTCTGATTTAAAACCAACCCCTTCCAATATAAGTTTTTTTGTATATCCCTCATTTACGCCGATAACCATATTCTTCACATGAGAAGCATATGTTCCCCATAGTGAATTGATTGATCGGTCTCCTATTTTATTTGGAGTAAAAGTAATTTCGTTTCCAGCGATATTGATTGTGACCTGTCCAGGGAAATTTCTTACAAGTGTACCTTTTGGTCCTTTTACTGTAAGTGTCGTGCCAGAGAGATTAACCTCTGTACCTGCGGGAACTATAACTGTTTGTTTTCCAATACGTGACATATATTTATTTTAAATTACCACATTCTAAACAATACTTCTCCTCCGACCATTTCTTTGCGTGCTTGTTTGTCTGTCAAAATTCCTTTTGGTGTTGTATAAACAGTCATCCCATAACCACTTCTTGTAGTTCTGATATCCTTAACACCTTTATAGACACGGCATGATGACTTTGAAACGCGTTCTACTTCTGATATTTTTGGTTTACCGTCAACGTAAGCTATGCCAAGTTCAAGAGTAGGAAAACCTTTTTTCATTTTCTTTGAAACTGAAGCTAGATAGCCTTCTTTAACTAAACAATCTGCAATTGCGTGTTTTATTTTGGAATATGGAACAACGACGAATTCGTGCTCTGCACGTCCGGCATTTTTTAACATATTCACCATGTTTGCTATTTGATCCATAATTTTATTTGTTCCATAGGTCCGACCTAGGGCCTTTAATTTATCTTTTGCCCCTAGGTCGGACCTATGGGCCTTATTTAATTACCAACTTGATTTACGTACTCCAGGAAGCATACCTTCGTTTGCTAGTTCACGGAAACAAATACGACATAGACCGAAGTCTCTCATATATGCATGACCGCGTGAACAACGAAAACAACGATTTGTTTCTCGTGTACTAAATTTTGACTTTTTTAAATGTCTTACGGTTACTGATGTTTTTGCCATAATTAATTAGCTTAAGAGTTAATCTCTCCATAAGAATTGATATCTTGTTTATTTTCTTAAACTCTTGGCAATTCCAAGGACTTAAGGAGACAAACAGATCTAAAACTCATGTCCCCCTATACTAGCAGATGGGGGGTTGGATGTCAACAAAAAAGCTATCAAACAGGATATTCCTTTGTTTGATAGTTTAATAATTTTAATTAAAGAAAAGTAAGTATAAGAATGAACCAATAATAGCCACAAGAAACAATATACCAAGATAGGATACATTTAATTCTTTGTTTACAACCTTCTCTTCTTCTTCCAAAAGAAGAAGCCTCTTATTGTTGACCTCAATCATTTTGTCAATAATTTCTATTTTTTGATCTATAAAAGAACTGTTCATGATTTTAATTTTTAGTGAATATTTAAATTGTTAACTGTTTTAAAAGCTCATAAAACCCTTGAAAATCCTCACACCCGGTGTGGGAATTTGAGCACTAAATCCTCAATCCCCTGACCTTAGTTCGGGGAAACCCTTATAATATAATCCTTCTTCACATAGAACCTAAAGCTCTATCTGAAGAAAATAAAAACCCACCAAACAGGAAGGTCCTTATTTGGTAGGTTGCAATTTAATCATTAAAACTTAGGAGATAAAATTTCTCCTAACCTTTTAAAAAAGAAACAATAAAGTAAAGAAATATAACCATAGCCCATAGTGCAATACCAAAGGGCCAAAAAGTTAAACTGATAATTCCAGTCAATATCCCTACTATAAATCTTTCCTCTAAATATTTTTTAATATTTACTATATTTGAATTAGGATATATTATAGACAAATCATCATCAATTTTTTCTGTATTTACCATTTTCTCATTTATCATTGTTCGGATAACTTCATCTATTTCCGATTCTGTATAATAAGTAAATGGTATTATTGAAATATAATTCTTACTCTCACTATGATAATCCGAATTAGAATGAGCAAGCCAGAGAATGGATTGCCTTGGCCAAATTAACAAGATCGGAATCAAAACCTTCCATGGAATCTTGTCGTTTAAAACCGGGTATTTCTGAGCTATCTTTTTTTTAATTAAAACCCTGAACCAGTAATTGGTTTTTAAAGTTATAATTCCCCAACCAATAGCTAACCAGCAAAAAGAAATTAATAAAATAATAATCGTTGTTTCCATAATAATATTTGTTATTAAATTAATGAATATAAAAATAAATTAGTTTTTTAAATCTCTTTTACACAAAAGGGGCTCAAAAAACTAATTTAGTTTATCATTACAATTAATCACATTTCAAAGGTCTATTTACCATCAAATAATATCATTAATAATAAATTTGTCAATAGAGTATCTAAAATTAACATCTCTACCCCCTGACCCCGGGTCAGGGGAACCCTTATAATACAATCTTTATTGCGATACCCCAGATAGGGCCTAAAGCCCTATCTGGGGTGGGTATTTGGAATACTATTTAAATTAGAAACAAAATACCCTATTATAAAAAAATAACGTACACCAATATGGTATACGCTATTAATTATAATTTATTGTAAACACTTATTCCTTATCGGAAATGGCTTCAAGCATTTTTTCAGCAAGTAATGTTGACCTAGTTTCATCGAGAACATAATCTTTGCTTCGAAAGATTTTCTCATTTTCTGCAAGAGTAAAATGAAAAGTTTCTCTCTTGTAACAAAATTGTGACCCCGGGTCAGGGGAACCCTTATAATATAATCTTTATTGCGACACCACCCAGATAGGGCTTAGGCCCTATCTGGGTGGTGGAAGAAAAAAAAGGGGGAGGCATCTGGGGCGCTCCAGGAATTTTAAGCAAAATATATATTTTATTCAAAAAAAATAACGTACACCAAATATGGTATACGTTATTCGTTGTTATTTACTTAATTAGCCCTTTTATTCATCCTTAGAGTAAATGGCTTCAAGCATTTTTTCAGCAAGTAATGATGATCTGGTCTCATCGAGAACATAATTTCTGTTTTTAAAGATTTTCTCATTTTCTGCAAGAGTAAAATGAAAAGTTTCTCTCTTGTAACAAAATTGTCCGATAAAAACCTTTCCCTCTTTGTAGAATTCACAGCCGGCGAAATTATACACAGCCTGACCGTTAGGTGGCTTTAATGAATAAATTACTGCCTTTGGATTATTTATCGAAATTGAATCCAGTGCATTGTACAACTGCGATGGGTACAAATCAATATAATAATCATGTTGCTCACTAGGAAATAATTCTGGAGAGACCACAACCTCTGATTTAAAGGTCTGGGGCTTAACATCCTTGGAAGTATCTTTATGACAACCCTTTATTAGAAAAAAGATTAAAAGTAAAAAGGTTGCAACAAAATACATTTGGGCCGTAATAAGTTTTGAATTTGAATTTCTCATGATTTGATTTCTATTTTTTAAGTGAATTATATAAATTAGTTTTTTGAAATTCCATAAAGAACCTCAAAAAACTAATTTATATATACCTAAAAATAAGGGTTTTAAAGAACAAACATCGCTATATGTTATCACTAATATATATATTGTCAATAGCTAGAATTATCTTAATATCCTTATTAATCAATAAAAGGGTCTGATTTTCTCCGAAAATCAGACCCTTTATATTTTTAGTTCCCCTCTTGAGATTTTGGAAGAGGTATATCATCAAAGGAGGGTAAATTCCCTTGATATTCATGAATTATTTCCTGATTCATGATGTAGGCCTGCTGTTTTTCAGTCAGAACCTGTTCTTCACCTTGGTCGTTTGTCATAATATGTATTATTTTAAAAGGATTATACGACAAATCTTATATTTATACAACATAAAATCCCCTTACGGGGATTTTATTATCTTTAATTTATTTCTTAAATGGTATACCTATAAGTTCGAAAAATTCAGTTGCTTCAGGTTTTGTCTTTGCAGATGTAACGATTGTTATACCTAAGCCAAAAACATCCTTCAACTCTTCGTCACCTGTTTCCGGGAAAATAGTATGTTCCTTAATACTCATAGTTAGATTACCGATATTATCAACAATCTTTCTTTCGATACCACGAAAGTCTTTTGTTCGAGGAATAGCAACATTTATTAGCTTATCTAAAAATCCGTACATACGAGCACCTCGTAGTGTAACTAATACACCGATTGGGTCACCAATTCTAACTTTGAAACTAGCAATTGATTTTTTAGCTCCACGAGTAGCTGGCTTTTGACCGGTAATTTTAGAAAGTCTATCCATAACAAATTTGTTACGATCTTTATCGCGTTTAAGACCAGAACCAGTACCAACAGCAACTACAATTTTCACCAAGCGAGGTGAAGCCATTACGTTTTTGTATCCGTACTTTGCCTTCAATAAACTATATGCTTTCTTTTCTTTTTGTTTTACTGTTTCCATAATTTTTTATTAATCTTTTTTAGCTACGTTTGATACATGTATAGGCATAGCGATTTCCAAGATTTGACTCTTATCTCCTTGTTTACGAGATTTGTGAGACTTTTTTCTCATGTTGACACCTTCAACAACAACCTTATTCTCAGTTGGAATTGCTTTTAAAACTTTGCCCTTCTTTCCTTTATTTGAACCGGCAATAACTATTACATTGTCTCCTTTCTTTATTTTCATAATATTTAAATTCTTATTTCGTAATTCCTAATTGCTTAGATGACTTCTTGTGCTAAGGAAATAATTTTCTGGAAACCCTTTTCAGCAAGCTCGCGAGGAATTGGTCCAAAGACACGTCCACCCTTTGGATCCTGTTTGTCTTTTTCTAGAATTACTACAGCGTTATCATCAAAACGAATATAAGATCCATCTTTACGGCGATATGCCTTAACAGTACGGACAACAACAGCCTGACAAACATCCTTTTTCTTAACTCCTTTACGTGGTTCTGCTATCTTAACTGAAATGATAACCTTATCACCAATACCTGCATAGCGACGTTTTGAAGAGCCAAGTACTTTGAAGACCTTGCCGACTTTTCCGCCAGCATTATCAGTTATATTTACTACTGTTCCGTCTTGAATCATATATAATTATGCAATTACTTTAAAATGTTTATCCTTTGAGATTGGCTTTGTTTCCTCTATCTCAACGATATCTCCGACCTTCTTAACATTGTTCTCATCATGAGCTTTGTAGTTTTTGGTTCTCTTAATACGCTTACCGTATTTTTTATGTTCGATAAATCGAGAAACCTCAACGACAATAGTCTTATCCATCTTGTCTGAGATGACTACTCCTTTAAGAACTTTATTTGTTTTTATTATTTTTGCTTCCATATTTTTTAAAATTCTATTTGCTTAAGCAAATGATTATCTAGCTACGATACGAGTTGTTACTGGTAACTTTGTTCCAGCCTTGCGAAGAGCTTCTTTTGCGACAGCATCAGTTACTCCATCTACTTCAAACAAAACTCTACCTGGTCGAACATCCAAACAATAACCCTGTGGATCTCCTTTTCCTTTTCCCATACCTACTTCTGCAGGTTTAGCTGTAAAAGGTCTATCAGGGAATACTCTTATCCACATACGTCCAGTCTTGCCAATAGTACGAGATACAACCTTACGAGCTGATTCTAACTGATTTGCACGGACACGTCCACCACAAGTAGCCTTAAGTCCAAATGAACCAAATGCAACAGTAATACCTCGAGTATCAGGAGTGACTTTCGTCATATCTGTTCTACTTGACTGCCATTTTCTATATTTTACTTTCTTTGGTGTTAACATAAAATTATTTTATCTTTTTGATATCATTAAAAACTTCTCCACGGTATATCCAAACTTTAATTCCAATATCTCCGTATGTCATGTGAGCTTTTTCACGAGCGAAATCAACATCGGCACGGAAAGTCTGTAGAGGAATAGAACCACGCTTGATTTGTTCACTACGAGCAATTTCAGCGCCACCTAGACGTCCTCCAAGATAAATACGAGCTCCTTTAACTCCACGAGCAGCCATAATTTTTTCAATTGTCTGTTTCATTACGCGACGGAAAGGAAGACGCTTTTCAAGACCTTCAGCAATCATACATCCGATGATAGCAGCATCAGCATCTGGATTTGCAACTTCAACGATATCAAGCTTGAAATCTTCAGGAATTAAAACAGTACGTCTTTTCATCATGGAAATTAAATCAGCTTTAAGTTTTGTTGCTCCTTCACCTGAACGGCCGATTATCATACCTGGACGTGATGTGTAAACCATAACCTTAGTTGCTTTAGCACTTCTATCAATTTCAATTCTTGAAACATAGAAACCACGCAATTTTTTCATTAAAAATTCACGAATAACAACATCACTCTTAAGTAAATCTTTGTAATTCTTGTCAGCAAACCAGCGTGATTTCCAATCACGGAGTGTTACTAGTCTATGTGCGTATGGATGGACAACTTTTGACATATATTATTTGGTTTCCTTAACTGCTTTCACAGCTTTGGATTTAACTACTTTTTTAACTTCTTTTACTTCTTTCTTTTCTGCTTTAACTTTTTTGTCAGAATTTTTTTCAATAAGAGTAAGGACAACGTGACTTGTACGCTTGTTAATACGTGAGGCAGAACCACGGGCTCGTGGCATACTACGCTTCATAACTATGCCTTTATTAACAGTAACGTTTTCAACGAATAAATCTGCTTCGGAAACACCAGCTTGTTTTGCGTTCGCAACCGCTGAAGCAAGTAGCTTTTCGATAGGATCAGCTGCACGCTTTGGTAAGCTTCTTAGTTGCGTAAAAGCCTCGAGAACCCTTTTCCCTTTGATTAAGTCTGCTACAAGGCGAACCTTGCGAGGAGACTGTCTGTAGTTTTTTAAAAATGCTTTCATAATAAATTAATTATTTCTTTTTAGTAGTAGAAGCAGTAGCTGCTTTAGCTGATTTAGATGCTGTAATCTCGGCTTCTTTCTTCTTTGTCTCTAATTCTTTCTGCATCTTACCTCCGTGTCGGACAAATTTTCTAGTTAAAGAGAATTCACCAAGTCTGTGTCCCACCATATCTTCTCCTACGAGAACTTCTATGTGAGTTTTGCCATTGTGAACTCCAAATACGAAACCTACCATTTCTGGAGAAATAACGCATGCACGTGACCAAGTTTTAATAACACCTGTTTCAAGTGGCTTTTTTCCGGCAATTTTTTTCAAAAGCCTTTCGTCTACATATGGTCCTTTTTTAAGTGATCTTGTCATATAGAATATAAACAAGCTCAAATGAGCTCGTGACTTCTATACTAGCAAATATAAAAATAAAGTCAACACTAAAAAATTCCCATACCCGGCATGTGGGACTTCTTTCATGCCGGGTATGGGAATTCTAGAAGGATTTATAAATATCCTTACGATGTCCAACTGCAAACAAAATTATATCATCTTCAGACAAACGAAAAATTCCACGATAAGCTCTTGTTATACGAAAAGAATATACACAATCCCCAGAAAAACCCTTTAATTTCTTAGTATGAAGTTGTGGGTAAAATATATTTTTTATTAAAAATTGTTCTTGTTTCTGTAAAAAGACCTGCTCTTTTTTAGATAAAATAGCAATATTTTTCTTATAATTCTTGGTTTTTAATAACAACATATTTTTTAAAATTCTTTATATTTTGTTATAACACAAAGCAAAAACGATTTTATTTGAATTCTTTAAAAGATTCTTCATAAGCTGATAAAATTTCTTTTTTATTGAGATAAATATCTAAATTTTCTGTAGGCATCTTTGATATTGTTATACCTTGGTTTATTACAAATTGTCGAAGTGAAGCGTTTACAACATCGGCAAGTGAAAGCCCCAAGTCTTTAGCCAAATCTTGTGCTTGTAATTTCAAATCCTTTTTAGTTTTAATTAAAATCGTTGTATCCATATACAAAAGTATATACTAATGAATATTTAAAGTCAACCCGGACACCTATATTATAATAAAAACTTAATTAGAAACTAATTCTAAAACACGACACTGAGAACTTTCGGTAAAAAGATTATGAGTCCTATGATTCCAGCAACAACAACCGCCAAAAGAACAGCCCCAGCGGCCACATCTTTAGTGTCTTTCGCATAAGGATGGTAGTTAGGTGAGGTTAAATCTATATCAATTTCTATTGCTGTATTAAAAGCTTCGGCTATTACAACTAAACCAATAGCAAATACAATAATTGCCCATTCAATAGATGATAAATGTAAAATAATTCCTAAATATACAGCCAAAATAGCAAAAAAGATATGTACCCATAAATTATGAGTAGTTTTAAGAAGAACACCTAAACCACGGAAGGCATGGGTCGTGCTATTTAGTCTAGCAACCAATGAAAACCGTTTTTTTTCTGATATTTTGTTCATATATTAATTATACACCAAAAATAAAATCAGGAAATTCTATATGCAACAAAAAATACCCGTAAGGGTATTTTTTGTGATAGAGAATTTTATTTTGCGTTTTTTGTCTTACCAACTTTACGTCTTGAGACAATCCACATGTTTGAATATTTCTTTGGTGTACGTGTCTTCTGTCCTTTTCCTGATGGCTTACCCCACATAGTCTTTGCACGTCGTAATCCTCTTCCTTGACGGCCTTCACCTCCTCCGTGTGGATGGTCTACTGGGTTCATGGCTGTACCACGAACTGTTGGACGAATTCCAAGCCAACGAGAACGTCCTGCTTTACCAATATTTTGAAGTTTAAATTCTGAATTTGAAACTTCACCAATACAAGCTAAACAATTTTCTGAAACTTTACGAACTTCTGTTGATGGCATTTTGATATTAGTATAACCATTATCATTAGCCACAACTTGTCCGAATGTTCCAGCTGAACGAGCAAGCTTACCTCCATTCCCTGGTTTGATTTCTACGTTATAGACGAAAGTTCCAACTGGAATTAGTTTAAGTGGTAGACGATTACCAACAGTAAGAGGAGCTTTTTCACCAACGATAAAACTATCTCCGACTTTCATTGATTTTGGAATAACAACATAACGCTTTTCGCCATCTGCATAACATACAAGACTGATGAAAGCATTACGATTTGGATCATATTCGATTGAAGTTATTTTAGCTGGAATATCGTGCTTGTTATACATGAAGTCAACATCACGATAAAGACGCTTATGCCCACCACCTTTATGGCGAACAGTAATACGGCCTTGATTGTTACGTCCAACAGATCTTTTAAAACCATGAGTTAAAGACTTTTCAGGCTCACTCTTAGTTATTACATTGCGATATGTAACTGTTGTCTGGTGACGCTTTGACGGCGTTGTAGGTTTATATGTTTTCATATTATGCAAATGCTATCTTATCTCCTTTTTTCAAATATACGACCGCTTTTTTTCCACCTCTTTTGATTGATTTAACTCCACGACGAACAATTACTTTGTCTTGGATTTTTGTCATCGCAACTCTTGTTGGAGTTACGCCGTAAATCATTTTGATTGCTTTTTTAACTTCGTTTTTAGTTGCAACAGTTGCGACGTTAAAAGTATAAATACTCTTATCGGCACCAATAGCTGATTTTTCTGTAATGCGAGGGCCTTTAATCATTGGATGAGTTTTTGCTTTCACAGTACTATCTACAACTTCTTTTGTATTCTTTTTTGTTTTTGTTGTTGCCATATTATTTCTTTTCTATTTTACCACCCAAGAAAGCAATACTTTCAGTTGGCTGTGAGATAATAATATATCGGAAAGAAAGCAGATCAACTGGGTTGATATTGCGAACTTCGTCGACTTCGACTGTTTTGATGTTTGCAAAACTCTTCTTGAGTGTTTCTCCTTTTGCAGGAACTGAAATAAATGTATTTGGTTTTTTACCACCAACCATTCTTTCAAATCCTTTAATAGTACTCAAGTCATTCATGATTGAAACGGCATCTTTTGTCTTTATTGCTTTAAGATTTAATTCTTCCACAAAAAGGATTTCGCCCTTTCTTAATTTTTCAGATAGAACAGTATAGAGAGCTTTCGCTTTCATTTTTTTGTTTATCTTTTGTTCATAACTTTTATCATTGCGAGGTCCATGAGCAACACCACCACCTATCCAAATAGGTGAACGAGTTGAACCATGACGAGCGCGTCCTGTTCCTTTTTGCTTCCAAGGTTTTCTACCACCACCACGAACATCTGAACGGTCTTTTGTATGAGCGATTGGAGTACGAGCATTTGCTTGCATCGCAGTTACAACTTGGTGAACCAAGTCACCATTCCAAGGCACACCGAAAATTGATTCAGGAAGTTCAAGCTTACCAACAGTTTTACCTTTTTGATTGTATATTTGTGTTTCCATATAGATTATCCGATTATTTCTACGAGCGTTCCACGTCTTCCTGGAATCGCACCCTTAATAAGCAATTGGTTATTCTCGACATCAACACCAACAATTTCCAAGTTTCGAACTGTAATACGGTCGTTACCAGTGCGGCCTCCCATGCGCATTCCCTTTGGAACTTTGTTACGAAGACCTCCACCGATAGAACCTGGTTCACGTTCAGAATGTTTCTGACCGTGAGAACGTGGTCCTCCATGGAATCCATGACGCTTCACAACGCCTTGAAAACCTTTTCCTTTTGAAATTCCAGAAACAGTAACAACATCACCTTTTGCGAATGCAGAAACTGTAATTCTGTCTCCAACTGTCATTTCTTCTATATCTCGAAATTCTCGAAGATGTTTATAGGCTGCTGCTTGAGCAGTTGCTCCTTCTTTACCTTCCAATGTGGATGGCTTTACATGTCCAAGATGCGCTTTCGTTGCGCGACTTTCTTTTTGTTCTTCGAAGGCTACTTGCACTGCAACGTAACCATCTGTATCAGGTGCTTTTATTTGAGTAACTACAAGTGGACCGGCTGAAATAACAGTAGTTGGTACCACTTTGCCATCATCTAGAAAGCACTGCATCATATGCTGTTTTTTACCAAGGATAAATTTCATAAAATTAATTCGATTACATCATTTTCACATCTATATCAACACCTGATGGTAGTGATAAACTTGTGAGCGCTTCGATAGTTTTTGGGTTAGGATTTAGAATATCGATAACGCGTTTATGGATTCTGATTTCAAACTGTTCACGAGCATTTTTAAACACAAACGATGCTCTATTTACAGTATATTTTTTGATTTCAGTAGGAAGAGGAATTGGCCCGACGATTTTTGCATCATAGCGAAGAGCAGTATCGATAATTTGCTTGACAGAAGCGTCAAGAATTTTATTCTCGTAAGCTCTAACTCTGATACGAAGCTGGACAACTACGTCTTCTTTTCCCTTTTTTGTTTTGATTCCACCTACGGGTGGATTTGTCTTTGTTGTCATACGTTTGTAATTAAAGAGAACGTGCTAATACTATTTGATGATCTTTGTTACGACACCAGCACCAACTGTTTTACCACCTTCACGGATAGCAAAGTGCATAGTTTCTTCAAGAGCAACTGGAGTAACAAGTTTAACGATAAGTTTAACTGTATCACCAGGCATTACCATTTCTACTCCAGTTGGAAGCGTAGCTTCACCTGTAACGTCTGTTGTACGGATGTAAAACTGTGGCTTATAACCAGTAAAGAATGGTGTGTGACGACCGCCTTCTTCTTTTTTCAAAATGTAAACTTCACATTCAAATTCTGCGTGTGGAGTAACTGTTCCAGGCTTTACAAGAACCTGACCACGAGTTACATCTTCTTTTTTGATACCACGGATAAGAATCCCAGCGTTATCTCCTGCCATACCTTGTTTAAGATTTTTGTTGAACATTTCAATACCAGTAACTGTTGTTTTGGCAGTATCTTTAATACCAACGATTTCTACGTCTTCACCAACATTGATGATTCCGCGTTCAATCTTACCAGTAACAACTGTTCCACGGCCTTCAATTGAAAAGATATCTTCAATAGGCATTAGGAATGGTTTTGTAACATCACGTTCTGGAACTGGAATATATGTATCAAGTGCATTTACAAGTTCCATAATCTTCATAGCGTATGGATCTGTATTGTCAGCAGCTTCAAGAGCCTTTAGAGCTGAACCACGAATAACAGGAGCTTGTCCATCAAAGCCTTGTTTTACAAGGAGTTCACGAACTTCTTCCTCAACGAGGTCAAGCATGTCAGGATCATCAACCATATCGCACTTGTTTAGAAATACGATTATTTTTGGAACGTTAACTTGTTTTGCAAGAAGGATATGCTCACGTGTTTGTGGCATAACTCCATCTGTTGCAGCAACTACGATAATAGCACCGTCCATTTGGGCAGCACCTGTAATCATGTTCTTAATATAGTCAGCATGTCCTGGTGCATCAATGTGAGCATAGTGACGTGTTGGTGTCCAATATTCATTATGAGAAAGGGCGATGGTAATACCACGAGCCTTTTCTTCTGGGGCGGAGTCAATTTGATCAACGCCTTTAATTTTAGCACCGTATTCACCACCTTGGCGTGCTAATATAGCTAAAATAGCCGCAGTTAATGTTGTTTTCCCGTGATCAACGTGACCAATAGTACCAACATTTACGTGTGGCTTGTCTCTGTTAAATTCTTCTACTGCCATATGTTTTATTGGTTGATAGACATAACAAAGTATACGAGTAAACTTACTTAATTATATATACCAACATAAATTAATAATAAATATACACCACGCCAAAAGCGAGGTAAGCGCAAAAATTGCGATTGACTTTCATCCTACCAAATTGAGAGATAATGTCAACCTCAAAACAAAACCCCGCCAAGGCATAGCCTTGGCGGGGTTTTGTTTTACCAATTTATAATTCCTTAATTATGGCCTGAATCTTTCCAACCTTAATTTCTAAAGTCTTCGTGGCATCTCCTCCATCACTATAACAAGTTAACTGATAGATTGTGGTCTTAAGTGGTTTAAGACTAACAGTTCCTGTTATTGCAAGATTGTTCAAATTTATTGAAAGCGGTGGAACTGAAGTCATAGAACAAGAAGTAGCACTAGTGGCAGTCCACGACAATTTAACCGTTCCTCCAAAATCTATCTTTTGGCTAACTGGAATTGCGGTAAAGATTAATGAAGCTGGATCTGGTCGTTGTTTTGAAACGATAGTAAATGGTGCTGACCAAGGAGAATTTAGGCCTTTTACATCTTGAGCAATAGCTTTTAAACTATAAGTCCCAACAGGCCAAGAATGAGAAGGAGAAATTGCAGTTTGTCCTGAATTTGTGAAACCTGTCCAATCGTCGGCACTTGGACCATTATTGTTCCAATTAATACCATAGCGAACAGTATCTCCATCTGGGTCTGTAGCTTTCAAAGTAAAAGTCTGCAACATATCAGAATAGAAACTAGCATTTCCTGCTATTGTTGGGGCTACAGGCGGATTATTGTCTGGAATACAAATACCTCCTCCCCAATGGGTTCCAGCTACGCATGAAGCAGTAGCAGAAACTGTGGCAAGCTGAGTCCCATTATTATAAAGGAAAAAATTTCTAGAACCATTTGATACCGAGTAAAGAGTTCCAGCACTTGAATTAGCAGTAGCAACAGTAATAGAAGTAGGAGTTGTAATAGAAGAAGTTCCTATTGGATATGAAGTACTCCAAATTAAATTAGTGTTACATGAACTTCCATTTAGAGGAATTGTACAATTTGTAGCAGTAAGAGTTCCATTTGCAGGAGGATTACAAGTAAAGCTTGGTAATGAGAGGGTGCTACTCCAAGCACCATTAGATTGATTTCTAGTATGAAGATATATACCACTATATGTCTGAGCAGGAGTAATAGCTACATTAGTTGTTGTACCACTTCCTACATCTATATAGAAAGGAGCAGTTGGTCTTACATAACCACCAACATATGGAGCTGGAACAACCCAGTTAAGAGTAACAAGATTACCGGAAGCATTACACGAACTTGTAAATGAAGTTGGTGGTGGTGGAATAGTAACAGTCACAGCATCAGAAGCTGACTGACCGGTTGCATTTGTACAAGACAATGTGTGATTTTTGGTTATTGAACTTGCAGTTCTTGTTTGAGACCCTCCTGATACGGCAACAGCGGTTCCATCAAGTGTACAACTTGTTGCATTAGGAACTAGAGCCCAAGAAAGTGTATAAACATCGCCTGAATAAGTTTCCAATGGTCCGTTAGAATTTGAACCTGACCATGCAGTAACTCTTAAATCAGGTGTTGGGGCGGCAGCATTACTAACACTAAATGATATTGAATGCCAACTATTAGCTGATGGTACCATGTCTGAATTGTAACAATACGCTGACATTGTATGAGATCCAACAGAAGTTAAGGCTGGGGTATTATATGTTCCTGAGTTATATACACCAGAATAGTCCCATCCACCACCTGAACTCCAAGTCCAATCTAATAATAAATGACTGTAATAACCATTACTACAAGAATATGAAATTGTTGCTGGTGTTCCATATGGGACAACATTATTTGTTATAGACAATGAAGTTATATTCGAAGCGCATGCAGGAACTGTATATGTCTGAGTGGATGGTCCAGAACAACCAGCTCCGCCGTATGCAGGTGAAGGGTTTGTACATGTGCGAGTTTGTGTACGAGTTACGGTAGAATATCCACCACATGAATTATCTTGAGCACTCCAAGCGGACCAACCCCCATCTATGGATTTATTTGCAGAACAACTAGCTGTTGATCCACCGTATTGACCACTACATGACCATGACCATGGACCAGAGCCTGATACAGATGAAACACTTCCTGTATTACACAGACTTGAAGATGGTGCAGAATAATAGTTACCTCCGTTTGATGAACCACAAGAACCATTAACAGGAGCATTACTAACGGTAAAAGTTCCTATTCTAGTCCAACTATTAGCTGATGGTACCATGTCTGAGTTATAACAATATGCCATTGCATAGTGAGATCCAGGAGTAGTAAGCGCTCCTGTTGTCGTTGGAGACCTAGAACTATAATAGCCTGAATCTTGCCAAGCCCATGTATCATCTAAAATAATATGACTATAATATCCATTAGAACAAGCATAATATATATTTGCAAAACCTCCATAAGGGACAACATTCGGTGAAACATATAAAGAAGTTATATTCGAAGCGCATGCAGGAACTGTATATGTCTGAGTGGATGGTCCAGAACAACCAGCTCCTCCGTATGCAGGTGAAGGGTTTGTACATGAACGGGTCTGAGTTTTAGTTTGAGCACTATATGCACAAGTGTTATCTTGAGCACTCCAACCACTCCAGCCACCATTTATTGGAGCATTATTAACGCTATAACTAGTATATACCCATCCAACCTGACTCCAATCTGGGTTATAACACATTACTTCTATATCATATGCACCAGGTGTAGTCTGAGCACCTAAACTAAAAGCAGTAGGATTAAAAGCACCATAAGTACCTCCAAGACTTGACCAATTTCTATAATAATCACAATAATACAAATTAGTACCTGCAATATTTACATTGGCAGTACTTCCATATGGTACTGGATTTGGTGATACATTAATTGAATTTACTGTTCCACTGATTACATCGTAACCAACAGTTGTCCAGCCTGTTGCAGTCCAAGGAGCACTATAACAGTTGGCTGTAATTTCATGATGACCTAATGTTTGAGATCCATCTGTAAAACTATGAGAACTTAGGTAATCGTACCAAAGCCAAGCACCATCTTTTTTCATTTCACAATAGATTGTATTTACAGAAGTAAGACTTATAGATATCGAACTACCAGCATACAAAGTAGTTGGTGTAACAGTAAGAGAGGTAATAGCTCCATTAACAGTAACAGTAACACTTCCAGATCCAGTCTCGGCATTTACAAATGTAGGTCCTAATATAGACAAGATAAGAATGAATAAAAATATTTTTATTGTTTTCATATTAATAAAAAATAATGAGTTAAAAAATAAATGATTATATAGATTATATCACATAAATTAAAATACAAAGATAAAAAGCACTGCCGACAAGTCGGCAGTGCTTTTTATCTTTGTATTTATTCTTAGAAAGAGTAACCTTGCATTTCCTATATCTTTATAAAACAATATCCTAGTGTATAGGGCGACAGATATAACCAGGACCAGCAGGATAACCAGTTCTAGTAGTTGAAATATTTATATAACCAAATGAAGCTGGAGAAGAATCAATAACTCTATAGTCATATTCACCATTATCGAGAGCTCCGGCCAAAACTTCACTTGTGCTATAAGTACCACTAATAAAAGGACCTGTTTCAAATACATTGCTACTCGTACAATGTTTTAACTTATAGTAATAGTAAGTCGGAGATGCTGATCCAGCACATGTAACGTTAAACGTAGTAGTTGCATGTAAATCACTAACATAAAAAGACCCAGTTGTGTCACTTCCTCCTCTTCCTCCTGCTTCAGAACAAGAAGAGGCACCTGTAGATGTCCAGCTTATAGTTGAACCACCTCCATAAGAAACTGTTGTAGGATAAGCAGACACCACAACACTAATTGCTGCACTACAAATATTTGCTGAGATAAAAACAATTCCTAAAACAAACAAAATTTTAAATAAAGATTTATTAAATATTTTTTTCATGTTATTTTAATATTGATATTATTATACTACTTTAAATTATATCATATATGAATGAATATTTACAATTAAAAAAGGCCATCCAAATTATATAAAATAATTGAATGGCTTTTTTAAAATTAGCTCTTATTTTTTTGCTTTGTAAATATACTTGAAATTGTCCTTATATATCGTGAACGATTTCGAAGATACATTTGTAATCTTCCATTTTTCACCCCAATTAAGAGTAGGGGGAGTTGTTGTTTCGTCGACAGACCAAGATCCATCTCCGTTAAAATCTCCCACTAATACATTAAATCTTCCATTGGGAAGGAATGTTACAATGTCACCTGCTGGTATAACATAATACTTCCACACCAATGTTTGATCTTCGGGGGTTTTCGGTTCATAAATATAAACCGAATCCTTAACCCAGGAATTCTGCAAAAAAATCCACGATAAAGTTTTTTCAAACGAAACCTCTATTGTATAATTAGAGTTAACATTTGAAATAAAATAATCTTTACTTGTTAAGGGAGACAGAACTCCATTAACAGTGATAGTTTTCTGAACGAAGCCCGGATCAGCTTCGGCCAAAATTTTGACGGACTGACCACTAACCACCTCTGTCGGGCTAGTAATTTTACCACCAACTCCATTCACAACCGAAGTTGCAATGGAAAATTTCTTTGCAACAGGAGGATCAACTGGATCCAATCCGCCCTTGCAAGAAAACATCATCATGCACCCTACAACCAGTAAAATGCAGAAAAAAATAATTTTTTTCATATCTATTGATTTTTTTAAAGGTTTACATATTTCAAACTTCATATATATTATCTTACTTTTTTAACTTTTGTCAAGTGTTTATACACTTTCTATTAAATGCCTAATCTACAGACTTTTTATATTAAAATGTAATTTAATAAAAAATTATAATTTCATATTTCATTTATATAAGTGTATAATAATATATTATTAATTAAATAGATATGTTATGTTTCAGTCAATTAAATCGTTATATGCGAATTAGTAGATTTGAAATTTGGCAATTCTTTAAAATGGTATGCAAAGAAATAAAATAATTTTAGCCTTGGCTATCGGAACAATACTTTCACCTGTAATAACAATACAAGCGGTGGAGACGACAAGCACTATAAAAGTAAATGCGACAACGCAATCTCAAAATATTATTAAAAATCCCACAGCTGATAAGGCAAAGATTGAAGAATTAAGAGCAAGGTTAATGGTAGAAACCAAAATCTTAAAAGAAAATCTTGATATTCAAAAAATAGGAATTGAAAAATTATTAGCAGAGAGAAAAGGTGAGATCAAAACAAGGCTTGTTTTACAATCTCAAGAAAAAGTTCGAGTTATTTTAGATAATATATTCAATAAGTTTAATAATCAATTAGGTAAACTTTCAGAGGTTGATATAAAAATATCAGCAAAGATTAATGCACTAGAAAAAACAGGAGTAAATGTAAGTGCTGCAAAAGCCCAATACGCTCTAGCAAAGGCTTCATTAGATAAGACAAAATCAGAAGTGATGGCAATAAATTTGGCTTTAATGGAACAAGTTACTGTTGATACATCAAAGGAAACATTTAGAGACCTTGTAAAAAAAGCAGAAGAAAGTATGAAAGCAACAGGAAAAGAATACAATAAAATTGTATCTCTTACTTCTAGTAAGAATATTAAAGTCGAAGATCAAGTAAACACAAATATTATAAATCAATAATAATCAAATATGGAACCAACAACCGCAACAAACAATAAATCAAAAATTACTATCATTATGATTGTAATATTAATCATAATAGCTGGAGTAATAGTTGTAATATCACGTAAAGGAAAAACAGAAGTAAATCCTATGAATAACGGAGAGGTTCAAAATGGTACAGTCTCCGAGTCAGATGATTCCTTAGTCTTAACACAAGAGATTACGGCTGCCACAACATTTGATAATGAAAAAGATTTAAGTGAAATAGATAAGGCTTTCTAATAATACAAATATAAAAAGCACTGCCGACAAGTCGGCAGTGCTTTTTATATTTGTATTATTATTGTTCTATATAAATTGGATTAATTTTATCAACTAAAACCGAAGCTGAATCTGAAATCATCATACCACTTCCTCCTTCACATGAAACGGTAAATTTAATTTCTTTTGTTAGAGATCCAGTTTTATAACTTGAATTTATTCCACTGCCACAACTGCCACTTACTCCTTTAACATCAAGCGATGAACAAGAACACGAAACTGCATTTTTAGAAGTCCAACTTACATCAATTCTAGAATTATAAGGAACTTTTTCAGAAGGAAGAATAACTTTATTATTTCTTTTTACTTGAATATCTACAGTTGGACATGGAAGATTGGAATAAGGTCTATAATCAAAAGTTCCATCTGCATCAAGTATACAGTATTTTCCACCAAACAATGGAGATGGATTTGTACACGTTCTAGTCTGAACACCAGATGTTCCACACTGAATTTGCGACCATGGAGACCACCCACCATCAACAGGATCTTCCGAATAAGGAACACATTTTTTATTTACATTATCCCATATAAAATTCCAATAAGTATTTCCCCATTTACCTTTTAACTCTTTCGCTCCAGGAGTATCCATACAAGAATAGTTTATAAAATAATAAATAGGAAGGGAAGCTGCACCAATTGATATTTTATCACGACATCTGACTTCATAGGAAGCAAAACCATAAGGACCCAAATTTGGAGTGGAAACTAAAAATGAATCTGTCGTCTGCCACGAAGGTATTTGATAATTGATCCCGACCCAAGGATCAAAACTATCGCCCTTCTTCATAAGGTAACACTCTGTCCCTGCTTGTGAGGTAGTAGAAGAAGTAAATTTTAAGGGAATATCTTCTGTCCCGGGGGCTGCATTAATGTTTTTAGGAGGTATCTGATTAATTGAAACAATAACTTGAATACATACATTCTTACTATTATCAAAAACAGAATTAGTCATACAAGTTTTACAGTTTGGATAATCTGTGGCACCATTATCACATCGTGGTGGATAAGCACA
>JBBRVK010000003.1:0-36914 GCA_038247045.1 Minisyncoccia bacterium
ACAACTAGGGTCAGATGGAGGACAAGTAGGATCGAGCTCTGTGCCCGGTGAGAAAAATGAGAAAAGATTGAGATAGGAGGATAGTAAAAGTATAAATAAAAATATTGAGAATATTTTAGGCCAGTGTTGATTTAGAAATTGAGGAATGGTTTTTTTTGAGTTCAAAATATTATTGGAAATTAATTATAAATTAAAAATACATCTTCGTTGCATTCATAATACACCAAGAGATTAATAAAGCAAACTAATTTTCAAATTATATCATGGAAAAACCTGTAAGGAAAGAAAAGGCAACAAAAATAATTGGAGCAACTTGACTCCAAAGAAAAATAATAAAGAAAAGTAGAAAAAGCATTCCCCATTTTTCTAAGAAATTTTCTATATATCTAAATTTTGTCGGCAAAAAAGAAAATAAAATTTTTGAACCATCAAGAGGTGGAATTGGAATCAGATTAAAGATAAATAAAACCAAATTTAAAATAACAATAATCCCTGTAATCTTATAAAATGGACTAGAAAGAGGCAAACCTATGAGGGAAGGGAAAAATCTCATCAAAAGACCAAAAATAATAGCAATTATAAGATTGGCAATTATTCCAGCGGCGGCAACTAGTAATGTTCCCTTTCTTCTATCTCTTAGATTGTTTGGATTATATGGAACAGGCTTCGCCCATCCAATAACAAAACCAGCATTCATAAAAACAAGTAGTAGTGGTAAAACCACTGAACCAAATGGATCTAAATGTTTTATTGGGTTTAGAGTAAGTCTACCACTTAGCCTAGCCGTATCATCACCTAAAAGATATGCCATATACCCATGAGCAAATTCATGAACAACTACAGACATAATTAGAACAATTATATAGAAAATTCCATCTACTGGTTGCATTTTTATAGAGACAAACTATGGTTAATTATATATTATAACCACAATTTATTTTGAATTAAGATTAAAAAAATAATTAAACATCATGAAACTTACTATATATCACTATCGCCATATCGTCCGGGATTGCTTTTATATAAAGTATATGATAGCATAGTTTCATCTATGGCAAAAGTATGTGATATAACTAAAAAGGGTTCAATTATGGGTGGAGGATACTCCAACGTAGTTCGTGCAACAAAATTCAATCCAACAGGTATGGTTCGTAAATACCCCAACCTTCAAAAGAAACGTATTTATGTTCCTGAGCTAAAAAAGTACTTCCCTCTTACTATTTCAACTAAAGCAATCAAAACAATAAATAAACATGGTGCTTATGCCGTCTTAAAAAAAGCTGGAATCATTAAATAAAAATCTCGACATTGGTCGAGATTTTTATTTGCCTAATTAAGCAAAATAATATTACAAAAGGGCTATTTTTCGTATATTAGTTTTTCTCCGTCGGTTTCAAAAATTATATTACCTTTTAATGAAGTACTTAAATATGGAATATGAAGAGACAGTAGTCTTTTAATAACATCTTCATGTGGATGACCATATCTATTATTCTTATCAACAGAGATAACAGCAACTTCTGGATTAACTTTTTCTAGCCACAAAACTCCATTTGAAGTATGAGAACCATGATGTCCTAATTTCAAAACATCTGAATGCAGAGTCGCATCACTCTCATTCCATTCAATTAAGTTTTCTGTATATAAAGTAGCATCCCCTGTTAGCATAAAAGATTTATTTCCATATACTAATCTCCCGACAATCGAACCGTCGTTGGAATCAAACTTAGAAATATCTCTATCTGGAAATAAAACATCAAAATAAATATTTTTTTTCTCATCTAAAATTATTTTCATCCCCCTACGAGCGATTGCTTTATTTATTTTCTTTTTTAAAATTTTATCTTCTAGATTTTCCGAGATTTTAGACGAAGAAATTGCCCCATTTTCAATGATACTTGTAACTTTATAATTATCTAGTAACAAAGGAAGTCCCCCAATATGATCAAGATCCGAATGAGTTGTTAAAACAACATCAATAGACCTATCTGCGAAAGGCATGACCTTAGAGAGACTAGAAAGTAACTTTGCGTCAGGACCACCATCAATAAGCAATTGTTTGCCATTTGGTGCTTCTATGTAAATAGCATCGCCTTGGCCAACATCGAGAAAGGCTACTTTTAAATAATGACTGGAATGCTCGTATTTATAAAGAGATACCAAAATCCCTACCGTTAAAATAAGTAGAATTATAAGGAATAGATATGGTAGGTATTTTCTTATTCTTTCCATGCTATACTTTATATATTAACATTAACCGAATTTTTTTCACAAAAATTATCCATAAAAAAGTCCTCGGATCTCCTCGCTAAATTATTCTTTTTCAAAGACAGAAGCTCGGCCAGACATTTTTTATTGAAAATCTTTGTTTCAAAAATTATAAAATATATGGAAGCATTTACACCAAAAACATTTGAGCTTGGAGAACTTGTTGGCATAAGCACTAAAAATATAGAAGAGCATTTAAAGCTTTATAAAGGTTATGTAAATAATACAAATATAATATTTAATAAATTATCTGAATTAAAAAGTGATCCAGAAAAAAATTCTTATATTTTAGCAGAATTACAACGTCGCCTAGGTTTTGAATTTGGAGGCATGCGTAATCATGAATATTATTTTTCATCTTTATCTGGTGGCAAGAAAGAAATAAATAGAGAAGGAATATTGTACAAAAAAATTGTTTTGGAATGGGGTTCTTATGAAACATTTCTTGAACATTTTAAATTTGTTGCTTTAACTCGAGGAATTGGATGGTCAATACTTTATTTCGATAAAATAAGTGACAAGCTTATAATATCTTGGGTAGACGAACAGCACCTAGGACATTTAGTTGGAGCATCTCCTGTACTACTTCTTGATATGTGGGAGCATTCATATTATTTAGATTATATTCCTGCTGAAAAGAAAAAATATATTGAAAGTTTCTTTACTAATTTAAATTGGGAAGTAATCGAAGAAAATTTTAAAAATGCTTAATAAAGAATAAAACCTCCCTATTATTTTAGAGAGGTTTTTGGTTATATACATAAAAAAATTAATTAAATTAAATATTTTTTTTCTAATAGATATTCAATAATTTTATTAATTAAATACTCTATTTCTTCATAATGAGCACCCGAAATTTTTATTTCTGGATTTTCTGGTTCTTCGTAAGGATCTGATACCCCTGTAAAATTCTTAATTTTACCCTGCTTGGCTTTTGAGTACATACCCTTAATATCCCTTTTTTCACATATCTCTATTGGAGTATCAACATATACTTCAATAAAATTATTTATTTCTTTCCTTAATTCAAGGCGATGTTTTTTATAAGGAGAAATAAATGAGGCAATAGTTATTATTCCGTTTTTACTTAATAATTTAGCCACATATCCTACCCTACGAATATTTTCATCTCTATCTTCCTTAGAATAACCAAGGTCTTTTGTAAGATCTTCCCGGACAGTATCTCCGTCTAATATTTCTACTTTTAAACCATAAGCTATAAATTTTTCATAGAGCTTCATTGCTAAAGTTGTCTTCCCTGCTCCAGAAAGCCCAGTAAACCAAACAACAAACCCTTTATTTGTTTCCATAATTTTATTTTAATTATTTTATAAAAATAAATATTTATGTTTATACTAGCACTAAATTTTCTGAATTACTAATTGTGTTTTTAGACCATATATACCACATATGGTTGATTAATTTTATTTTTAAATTTAATAGAAGCCAATCTTTTAACGACACCCCAAGATAGAATAAACTCCACTATTAAAATTTTTAACTTATAAAAAATATTATTTGTTAATATTTTTTATGTTAAGACCAATTCTCTTGTCCCAAAAGTTTAAATTTCCATATTTTTCTGCTTGTTCACCTAAAATAGTTTTCCATTCAGACAATAAAGGTTTTACTTCATTTCTAATTGTATGCAAATCAGTGAATCCATATATACGATCATCCTCTTTTGTTACTTGTTCTACATTTTTAAAATTATGCAAATAATAATCCTCACCCAAAAATTCATAAATTCCTTTCATTGTTTTTTCTGGATTATTTGTCAATTCATCAAAAAAAACAAAATGCATCCTATTCCCAAAACCTCGAAGCAAAGCATCTTTAATATTTTCATAAGCCTTACCCACAGGCTGGTTTGGTCTAAGCCATACTTCACATCTTCCCTCAACGGTTTGAAACTTTTCTCTATTTTCTTTTTCTTGCGGAATCATTCTTAATGCTGATTCTTTCCTCCATATTTTTTCAAAACTTCCTAAAATATCTCTAATATCACGGACTGTGACAAGTATTTTTACCCTTGAACCAGTTAAGCTTTCAATCATTTCAATATGAGCTGGCCAATCCCGAGATTTTTCAAAAATTATTGATTGTTTAATATCAGAGTAAAAAGAAGGAAGAATTGATTTAAGTATTCTAAATTTAGGAAGATCATTTGGTAATGACCTTAATTCAGAAATAAATTCCCAATTGTTACGAACAAGTAACATCAAATCTAAAACACCCGACGTTCCTGTCGCATGAAATTTTGGATTTTGATTTAAAATATTACACAACAAGGTTGAACCACTTCGTGGCATTCCTGAAACAAAATAAAACTTTTTATCATTCATAATATTACAAATAGTACCACATTAATGCCTTTTTTAAAAAAACTAAAATTGGATGTAATTAAAGAAGATTTTAGATTAGTTTCCATTGCCTAAATTATAGTGTTTTAAGTTTTTTAATTCTTAATTTGCTTTCCAAAAACCCACCAAATTATAAAGATATATAGTATCATTGTTAGCAAAAGCGGAAAGGATTGGATTGTCATGCTAGTAAAAGATAAAGATGCAAAAAAGTGAATAACTGAAAGTATATAAAGTAATAACAGATGAGCAATATATCCAAAAGGAATTGAAAGTATTGGTGAAATAAAACCAACAACTCCAACAATAAAACTAAAAAGCATCGTTATCGGAATAAATAACAATATTAAAATATTGGCAGGTATTGAAACTAAAGATAAAACTCCTGTTAAATAAAGGAGTACTGGAAGCACAGAGATTGTAGCCGCAATAGTACTTGCCATTAACTCTCTAATTCCAAAACGTAATGGCAGAAACTTAACCCACTTTATAACTTTAGGAGTTACAAATAAAATCCCAAAAGTCGCAATAAAAGATAATTGAAAAGACATATCACTAAGGACCCGCAAATCAATTGTTATCATTAACAATCCTGCTACAACAAGAGCTCGACCAGCATCATAACGCCGACCTGTCATCCTCCCTAGTAACATTATAACAGCCATGATTCCAGCACGAATAGCTGTCGGACTTGCTCCGGCCATAATGACGAATAAAATAATAACAACAACTCCAAAAATAATTGAAATAATCTCAGAAAAAATTAAACCAAAAACTTTCATTATTCCATCAGCTACAATGGAAACATTGTAACCAGAAAGTGCAACAATATGAATCGTTCCAGTATTAATGAATTCATTTTTCATCTCATTATCAAAGCCACCCCGTGCCCCAAGAATTAACCCATTAGCCAAATCACTTTCTGGGACAGGAATAACCCTATTGATATTTTCCATAAATAAACGACGAAGATTATATAGCCATGATTTTATAATACTTCCGTGACCATGAGAAATAATTTTTATCTCAGCTTTTTTAATTACATAATATATATCCTGATTGGCTAAATATCTTTTATAATTAAATTCTTTACCTGATTGAGTTATAAAATTTTCTGGATTTTCAAGAATTCCCCTTACTTTTATTTCATCACCATAAGACACTTCTGTGTTTCTATCTATAATAACTAAAATATTTATATCTTTATCTAAAAGCGTGACATTTAAATGCTTGCTACTTAGACGAATATCTGGGTCATCACTTACAATTCCATCTAATGACACAATCTTCCCTACCGACTCCGTATAATTTTGAGCCTTAGGTATAAAAAATAAAAATCTCACACAAGCGATTGTAATCAAAATAAATATTATGATGATTTCTTTTTTAGACATATTCCAAAAAATTAAAAACCACTTCAAAATTATTTGAGGTGGTTTTTTTGTAAACTAGCACAACTTGTAGCAATTTCATCAGCCTTTTCGTTATGCTCTACACCGGAATGCCCTTTAACTTTTTGCCATTTTAAATCTGCTTTAGACAAACGAGCAAGAGAAATTAATTCTTTCCAAAGGTCTTGATTTAAAACTGGTTCTTTTTTTGAAGTCCGCCAACCATTTTTCTCCCAATTGAAAACCCAAGAGGTTACTCCCCCTAAAACATAAGCTGAGTCGGCATGAATTATAATATCACCAGTATGTTTAATTTTTTCTGTATATTTTAAAGCTTCAATCACCGCCATCAATTCCATTCTATTATTGGTCGTATCTTTTTCATAACCACCAAGTTCTACATAGCTTTCTTTTTCTTTTTCACTGTGGAGAATAACAGTTCCCCAGCCTCCAGGACCAGGATTCCCGAGAGAACTTCCGTCAGTATAAATTATTATTTCACCTTTTTTCATATTTATATTTTACCATAAACTTATTTATTTACCTTAATATCTACAATCCCAATATTTTACCCAAAAAGCGCGATCGCGCTGATTGGGTAAAATGTTAAATCACATCAATAATTCTTAATCTTAGTTCTGTGCGACCAGCAAAAGTACTCTTTTCAAAATTAGCAACAAGATTTATTTTAGCCCCAACATTAAGAGTTTCACCGTAACTATTTCTTGTCTTAAAAAAAACTATTCCCTTTATGGGATAACCCTTACTATTTTTAAAACATAATTCTAAATGATTCTTTTCTTTACCAAATTCTTTAACAGCAAATATAGCCAATTCTTTAAATAAAAATTTTGGTTTCGGATTACCAACCCCATAAGGAGCTAGTTTTTCTATAACAGAATAATTACTACTAGTAACATCATCGATTGAGATAATAGCATCCACCCCATCATCATTCGCTTTCTCTTCCACATCAAAATCCTCTCCATATACTTTCAAAATTCTCTCTTCCAGAAAATGTATTTCTTCGTGTGTGACAGAAAAACCTCCAGCTCCAGCATGTCCACCAAAACCAACAAAACTATTTTGAGGTAGTGCATTCATTATATCTACTAAGTTTGTACTTCCCCAAGAACGACATGAACCACGCAGAATATCACTGCCATCAGAACCCCAAACAAAAACTGATTTTTTATATTCATCAACAATTTTTGAAGCAACAATTCCTAAAACTCCAATTCTCCATTTGGGATTACCAATGACTATGACACTCTTATCTTCTCTACTTTTTAAAATTTTATTAACTTCTTTCATGATTGTCGCAACTGTATATTTCCTTTCATCATTTATCTTTGCCAAATTATCAGCTGCAGATTTAGCTAAAATAATATCTGTAGTCGAAAGAGCTTCATATGCTATCATAGGGCTCGCCATTCTCGAAGCTGCATTTAATCTAGGGGCTAGAGTAAAAGTAACATCTTCTTCGTTTAATTTAGAAATATTAACCCCAGCTTTTCGAAAAATTTCAACCAATCCAGGTCGACGACCTTTTTGTAAAACTTTTAATCCATAAACAGCAAAGACCCTGTTCTCGTCAAGAAGTGGAACTTGGTCAGACAAAGTTGCAATCCCCACCATATCAAGTAGCCATTTTTCCCAACCAGTATTTATCTTCCAATATTCACCATATTTGGATATTAGAGCTTGGATCAATTTAAAACCAACAGCGGCCCCACAGAGCATCTTATCTGGGTAGTTACAACCATCTTGTTTAGAGTCGATAACAGCGTAAGCCTTTGGCACCCCTTGCATGCTTGGCAAGTGATGATCCGTAATAATTACATTAATTCCAGCACTCTCTGCTTTTATAACTTCATCAAGAGCTGTTATTCCTAAATCAAAAGTGATGAGAAGTTTTACTTCATCATTTATGAATTCCGTAATTGCATCAGAGTGGAGACCATAGCCTTCATCGTGACGATCTGGTATATAGATACTAAAATTTTCATATCCAATTTTTGTAAAAAAATCATGCATAATAACAGCGGCTGGAATCCCATCACAGTCGTAGTCACTATAAATAACAATTTTTTCTTTTGCTTCAATTGCTTCAAAAATACGAACAGTGGCAGCCTCCATTCCTTTCATTAAGTATGGATCATACAAATGTTTTTCATATGAAGGATTTAAAAATTTATCTCTGTTTTCCTCTCTTATTCCTCTATTCTTGAGAAGTAAGTCCAGTAATTCAACGTTATTTGGCATACTTATGATTGTATCATATAATATAAATATGAATAATAATTGTATTTTTTGTAAAATAGTTGAAGGTAACATAGCCTGTTCAAAAACTTATGAAGATAATAAATTTTTAGCCTTTTTGGATATCAAACCAGAAACAATGGGTCATGTTTTACTCATACCAAAAGAGCATTACCCCTGGATGCAAGATGCTCCCGATGAAGTAATCAAAGAAATATTTGTCTTAACAAAAAATTTAATGGTTAAGATGAAAGATGAATTAAATTGTGAATTTGTTAAAATTAAAATTATAGGCAAAGATGTCCCTCATTTTCATATACACCTAGTTCCACAGTACAAATAACAAAAACCCCGCAAACTTCGCTTGCGGGGTTTTTGTTATTTGTATTTATTTTAAGGCCTTAATTCCAGGCAAGGTCCCTTTGGCTAGAAAATCAAGAGTAGCCCCTCCTCCCGTTGAAATAAAACCAAGTTTATCTTCAAGTTTTAATTTAGAAATAAGAGCAACGGTATCTCCACCACCAACTACACTTCCTGCTTTACTTTTAGCAATAAGTTTTAAAATCTTTTCTGTTCCAGCAGAGAAACCACTTTCATATTTTCCAAGTGGACCATTCCAAAGGATAAAACTCGCTTTTTCAATTAAACCACCTAGTAATTCCACTGTATCCTTACCAATATCAACGATTGACTCTTCAGAAAGAACTTCGTTTGGTTTAGCAAAACGACTTTTATCTCCCTCAGCGGCGACAACATCTATAGGTAAAATTAAATTAGTGTTTTTTAAGAAAGATTTAATCTGAATATTATTTTCCCCAACAAGAGAGTGACCTACTTCAAAACCTCTTCCTTTAAAAAAATCATTAGCAAGAGCACCGCCAATAAAAACATGGTCAGCATCGCGAAGAAACTTTTTAACTAAAGGAATTTTTGTTTCAAATTTTGAACCACCTAATATAAATAAAAATGGGTGTTTTGGATTAAAAGCCTTTGAAAGATTATTTATTTCATCAACTAACTGTAGGCCAGCATACCCTGGTAAATATTTTGTAATTCCAATAACAGAAGCGTGAGGACGATGAGAAACAGAAAAAGCATCATTAACATAGATATTACCATAACGAGAAAGAGCTCGAGCAAAAGATGGAGAATTTTTCTTTTCACCTATTTCACGACGAAGATTTTCGAGCAAAACAATATCTCCACTCTTTAAATTATTAACGGTTGTTTCTGTAATATCTGAAAAAATTGGCGTTTCAATAAAATTAAGGTTTGGAATAAACTTTTTAAGCCTTATTGCTACTGGCTTTAAACTCATAAGAGCATCATCTCCAATATGAGAAAGAATAATAACAACTGCGCCTTTTTTGTGTAAATATTCAATAGTTGGCAATGAAGCTTTTATCCGAAAATCATCCATGATTTTATCATCTTTCATTGGAACATTAAAATCAACACGAACAATGACCCTTTTCCCTTTCAAGTTTTCTATATCTTTAATTGATTTCATATTATTTAGATGCTAAATTAGTAATCTCACTAAATTTCTTTACATTCAAACTATCACGACCTACAAGTAGTCCGTCAGCCCCACCCTCTTTTATAAACGATGTGGCATTAAGTGGATTTACGGAACCACCATATATAATTCTTAACTCATTAGCTGTTTTGATATCATAAAGATCAGATATTATCTTTTTAATAAAAATTCTTATCTCTGTAAATTCTAAATGTGTTGCTTCTCTTATTGATCCAGCTCCTATAGCCCAAACTGGTTCATAAGCAATAACAATATTTTTTATTTGTGGTTTTATAATACCAGAAAGTCCTTCGATTAATTGTTGTTTAATAAATGACAAATAAAATCCATTTGTGTCTCGATCTTTTTCACCCACACAAAAAATAGGAGTAATTTTTGACTTTAAGACCATTGCAATCTTTTTATTAACAATATCATTAGTATCTCCAAGAGCTCGACATTCTGAATGCCCAACAATACTGTATTCAACCTTAAAATCTTTAAGCATCCCCATTGAGACTTCTCCTGTATGAGACCCCTCCTTAAAAACAGAAACATCCTGAGATCCTAATTTAATCTTTTTAATTTTAAGTTTTTCGTGAATATAAAGATATGGAAATGGTGGACAAATAACAATTTCAATATTCTTAAAATTCTTTATCAAGGTAGAAATACTCTTAAAAATAATTTCCGCTTCTTTTTTAGATGGCGGATTCATTTTCCAATTAGCAACAATAAGCTTATTCATAGACTTCATTTGCCTATTATAACATAAATCTCGTTAATTATCCTCTTATTTCTAAAATAAGCATATACAATATAGTGTATATGCTTATTTTTTAAGTTAATTATAATTCATCCCAAGAAAGTGTAGTGTACTTATCAGAGGTTAGGGGAAAAGATGGAGGTGGACCATATAGTAAATTCGCATCATATATAATAGTACGTGTATCGTAACCAGTACCATTGGTATAAGCAAAACCATATCTATCATTACTACCAATCATTCCATACAAGGTCAAAATTGTACGACTACTATAAGGACAGGAACTGCTGTAAAAATGTCTTCCAGCTCGGCCATTATTAGCCATTAATGCTGCGTCGATACGAAGATTGTCTTCACTTTCCATTCCTACAGTTATATCATTTTGTGAAATAAGGCCAATAATATCTCGTCCATCATAATTAGTATACAAAAGATCTTTGTTTACAAAAATATTTTTACGAGTACTTGGGTTATCAGGAAATTTCCCAGCAGCAATCGTGATTCGTGCTGTGTTTATTTTTCCATCAACCCAAACATTGTCTTCTGTAAAAATAAGTCCATTGGCTGGATTATTATAATTATTAATTAATGCTTCTGTCTTTATGCTCCATGTTCCCCATGTTGCATCACCAGAGCTTGAACTACTTGAACAACTATTGCTTGCCGCAGTGAGACTTGTCACTTTATATAAATCAAAAGTATCATTAACTTTTAAAACAATATGATATCCCACAGAACCTGAAGGAGCTAAATAAACACCACTTGCTTGGGCGTTTGTTTTAATTGTTGAAAGATCATTTGTGATACCAGTAAAATCAGACTGAGGCACCGGAAACTGACGACCAGCAATAAAAACATCCGACCTTGTTGGAACAGGGTTTGTAGGTGGAGCCTCTTGAGAACGGAATGTATTATTAACAACACCACTTGTGTTTAAATGTGTGTGAACTCCAAATTCACTTCCTCCTGTATGGTCAGGATCATCATAGGTGGAAACTGCACTTGTAACAGCATTATGAGCTAGACCGTCGAAGCGAATTCCCTTGTTTGAGTGAATTGGTCCGAAAACTTCTGTTCCCTCTCCAAAACGCATAAAATCATTTGCAACTATCGCAAATTTAGCAAAAGAAGGAATCGCTAATTTTGTTTGAATAGTTCTTTTGACTGAAGGAAAATCAACAACATGTCCTTCTGATTTAATTGTAGCAATTGTTGAACCAACAATGGAAGGAGTTATAGTCAAAACAAAACTACCAATAATATTTCCATCTTTATCGTAATAATTATGGGTATACGGACCACTCCCATTTGTTCCATCCTTAAAATCTCCCGGAGCGTGAGCTAAATGCCATCGATAATAATCGATACCAGATTCGGCAATTTGAAAAGCTTGTTCTTTCGCTAAGACTAATCTTGTTAATTTAATACTATATGAAACCCAACCCGCATAAAGTGTGACAAAAGATACAGCCACCATAGAAAAAATTAGTACATTTAATAAAAGAATTCCTCGATTATATTTAATTTTTTTATTTAAATTAGTCATTATAAATTATCTTTTATATTACGTAAACTAATTTGGGTAGTCACAGTAACTGGAGTAGGAGAACGGTTTGGATCAGTATCAATAATTAAAGTTATTTTTATAAGGCGAACATCTAAAATATTAATAGGCTGTGTTAGAGCAGCAGTATTTCCATTATAACTAGCATTATAATAATTAAAAATAGGAGTTCCATTATTTCTTAAATTATGAACAACATCACTCAAGATTTCACTACTTGAGGAATAGACGAGTGGTGCTCCAGATGGAACAATTACCCCTTTTCTCAAAGTACTGCCAGAGAGAAAATATCGAACTCTCTCTCTTAACCCATCATTGTTAATATCAGCAAAAAATATAAAATTATTATCTTCTGTCGCTTCTAAGGCGTAAGAACCAAGAGATGATTGTGAGGTTGATCTAATCTCAGAAGCGATTGGCTGAAGAATTTTTTTTGATTCATCGTAAGCACTTAATCCGCCAGAAAAAATACTTCCATAATAAAAAATATTTCTAGCAAATAAACTTACGAGACCTAGAACTAGAGAAAAAATAGCTAGACTTATAACCATTTCTAGTAAAGTAAAACCCTTCTGATTTTTTTTATAATTATACATATTATGGTGAAATAGTCAGCTCTTGTTTAGTCCAAGCACCTGAAATTGTGATCGGCTTTGAAGTATCTTGATATCCACTTTTACTAACAGAAACTGTATAAGAACCAAGAGTAAGAGTAGAAAATGAAACCTGCCCCGGAGGAATACACGACGAAGTATAAGTGAAAGAAATATCAGAAATTGTTGGGGTATAAGAGGTATCTATTGTTGATAAAAATAATCGATAACGAAGATACCTGTCGCCATTATGTGATGCATTTATATTTTGATTAGTAGAAGTAAAGTAGGAAGAAGAAGTTCCATCGGGCCCAACAAAATTCCAAGTAGCACTATCGTTATTTGTTGCTATTTGAAACTTAACACTCGAGGTCCCCGTTTGAGCTGGCTCCGTAGCTGGACTCCAAACAATTTGTCTAAAATTACTAGAGGCACCTGTATCAAAAGTTGAAGAAGTCAGATAACCATTTGAAACGTAACTAGAAGAAACTTTTTTCAGATTTAAATTACCAACAGAAGTACTTGTGTCTATATTCCCATCTGAAATTAAATATTTATTATCAACTCCAAATGATTCTTGTCCACTACCCCCAGACCAGTCTGTTTGTGTTAAAAATCCTTGGTTTGTTGTTAAAGTTTTTGAATAACTACTTGGACCAGTTAGAGTAACAACAGCATCTGTGATAGGTAAACCTGTTGACTGATCTCGAATAACAACAAGAAGCCGATTACCGTTTTTAGGAGCCGTAACAATCTGCATATTTTGTGTTGTGTTTGGATCGATACCAAGAGAAAGCAATGGATTAGTTCCAATAATATCAAAAGTTCCATCTATTCCTAAAAGAGTGTAAGTGTCCCATTCAACACCAGAGAGAGTTAATTGACCACTACCATTAGTGACAAGCGATGAAGAATATTTATAAGTATCTGGAATTGTTCCAATTAACTTATTACCTTTCATATTAAAGTCAAAGCCAGGAGTAGCAACACATTGATTATTTACAGTAGAAAAATTAATAGTACTCGTACGATCAATAGTAAAAGATATTTGTGTTACTTGTTGCAAAACAACCGTAATGTTCGGCTTTGTTGGATTAGGATTACCACTACCGCCTACAGGATAAGTACGGTCAGAGGAATATCCACTTTTTGTAATAGTAATCTGGTATCCATTTGAAGAAGGTGGAGCATCAACAATCGTCAAGGTTCCATTTATATCAGTTTCCTCGTCTAAATTAATATTAGGGATAATATTATTATTTAAAATATTAACATTTGCACCTGGCACTGGTAGACCAGAAGCATCAAAAACTCTTATCACCAGGGCTCCATTTGTTGAAGCTGTTTCAAGGTTTTTTGGAGCAATTTTTGTGGTGAAAGAAACTGGAGCCATACTACTACCACAAGTCGTACAAGTAATAGTTAATTCCACCATCTTCATATCAGCAGGAGATAAATCATGGGGAATTCCATTAAAAGTTCCATCAAATGGGTCGTCAATACTTCGAACAACTGTTTCAACTGTGAAAGTTTTATTATCTCGAGTAACTGTTTTAGATTGAGACAAAACACCAACGGGTATACCATTTATAGTACCAACATCTTGATATGACAAATTACGTGCAACTTCAAACTGTTCATTAGCAATATTTGTCATTATTCCCTTTGCTCGAATTAGGGCCATAACTTTTATAATTCCAGCAAAACCACTATAAATTGCAATTGAAACTGAAATAAAAATAACAATTGAGACCAAAGTTTCAATCAAAGTGAATCCTCTAATTTTATTTTTATGCAGAAAAATATTCATATGTTTCTAATTAATATTATCCATAACGGAATACATCGGACTTATCATTGAAATGGCAAAAAATCCAACAGCAACACCGATAAAAATCATCAGAACTGGTTCAATAATAACTGAAAGATTTTTTGTCTTTTCATCAACTTCTGCCTCATAAAAAGAAGCAACATCCATTAGCATACTCGAAAGCTTCCCCGTTTCCTCGCCAACTTCAATCATCTCTCCAACCATTACTGGATAAAGTTGTGTATTTTCTTTAAAAGAAACTGATAAAGGCACACCTTTTTCAATCGAATCAATAGACCTGTGAATTAATTCTTTATAGTGAATATTTTGAAGAACTTCTTCTGTAATAGCAAGAGATTTTGAAACATCAACACCCGAGGAAAGAAGAGATGAAAGTGTGCGAGCTGTTCGAGCAGTATTCATCTCTTTAACTAAATCTCCTAGAAATGGAATCTTTAATATTAATAAGTCAAAATATCTTTGAGTAATTTTTAATTTAGCAAACATTACCCCTGCTCCAATGATTGAGATAACCATCAAAAAAAATAAAATAAAATGTTGAGACAACGAATCAGATATAAAAATAATAAATTTAGTTGAAGCAGGTAATTCTGTACCTAAATCTTTAAATGTTTTAGTTAAGGTTGGAACAACATAAATCATCATTAAAACTCCGATGATAAAAATTGCCCCAATAATAACACTTGGATATATTAAAGCTCCTTTAATTTTTTTGTTTAAATCATAAGTTTTTTTAAGAGTCATTCCTGTTTCAGAGAGAGTTCTAGGTAAACCACCAGACTCCTCCCCAGAGTGAACCATTGAAACAAAGACCCCAGAAAAAACTTTCGGAAATTTTTTCATACCAGAAGAGAGAGTACCACCTTTGTTTATATCATCAATTAGACTTCTAATGATACTATTTAGTGTTTTATTTGTTGATTGTTTTTCAAGAACTGTTAGGGCTCGAGTTAAGGGTAAACCAGCAGAAAGCATTCCACTTAGATTATTTGTAAACATTATTTTTTCAGACAAAGAAACTCCTCCAAAAAAATCAAAAGATAGAAATGGCTTAGATTCTTTTTCAGAAAATTCTTTTATTGATAAAGGAGTACTCCCTCTTTCTCTTATTTCTCGAGCCAAAGTAAAAGTATCAGCAGATTCTACTATTCCTTCAACAATTTCATTATTTTTATTTTGTTCTTTATATTTAAATTTCATCAGATTTATTCAGAGACAACACGCAAAACTTCTTCTGTAGAGGTTATACCTGAAGCTACTAAAAATATTCCATCTTCTAACATTGTCATCATCCCTTCTTTTTTTGCCATTTTTTCTATTTCATCAGCAGAGGAACTTTTTAAAATTAATTCTTTAATAGTAGAGCTGACTTCTAACACTTCATGAATCCCCACTCTCCCTTTATAGCCATCAGGTGAATCCTTGTTAGGTTTTGGTTTATAGAAAGGAATATCTTTCCACTCTGCATCTTCTTTTACTATATTTTCTTTTTTTAAAGCATCTAATACAACCTCTAGATTTACTACTTTTTTAAGGGCTTCAATCTCAACATTACTTAGTAGATATTTTTCTTTTTCTTCTGAGAGTTTTCTAACTAAACGTTGAGCAATAACAGTTTTTACTGTTGAAACAATTAGAAATGATTCAACCCCCATATCAATCATACGAGGAATTGCCCCAGCGGCAGAATTAGTATGGATAGTGGAGAGGACTAAGTGACCAGTCAAAGAAGCATTAACAGCAAGTCCTGCCGTTTCTCCATCTCTAATCTCTCCTACCATTATAATGTCAGGATCTTGACGAAGTAAAGTTCTAAGTCCATTAGCAAAAGTTAAACCAATCTCTGATTTTGTCTGAGTCTGATTAATTCTAGCCATCTGATACTCAATTGGATCTTCCACTGTTGATATATTCACATCTGGTGTATTTAAAATATCCAACATTGTATAAAGGGTTGTCGTTTTACCAGAACCTGTTGGCCCTGCGGTTAAAAGCATTCCATTACGCTTCTTCATACCTCGGTGAATTCTCTCTAGTGCTTCACCATGAAATCCAAGTCCTTCCAAGGAAAATCCCTTTGCGTTTTCTCTTAAGATTCTTATAACTGTTTTTTCTCCAAAATAAGTTGGTAGAGTTGAAACACGAAAAGAAACACCTCCTTGTTCATTAACAATTTTAAATCTACCATCTTGAGGAAGTCTCTTTTCGTCTAATTTCAAATTAGAAAGAACCTTAATGCGAGCAACAATTCCAGCTGCAGTATCTTTAGGTAGCACCATTGCATCGTGCAAAATACCATCAATACGATATCTAACAACAAGAGACTCTTCACAGGGTTCAATATGAACATCAGAAGCACCTTGGAAAATAGCGTGCGAGATAAGAGTATCAACGATTTTAACTATTGGCAGGTCTTCTGCTAACTCTTTTTCTGTTTTATTTCCTTGATTAATCTTTTCTCCAAAAATAGAATTATCAATTACAGGAGATAAAGTGTTGCTCTCTTTTTTAATAATATCTTCAAAATCCGCTTGTAGACTTTTTTTATAAAGAGAAAGAGCTTCTTTTATTGAATCAGAGCTTGTCATACGAGGAAGAATTCGTAAGCCAACCTTCTTTTTAATAAAATCAATTACAGGCAAATTATCAACATCTAACATCGCAACCTCAAGACCACTCGCTGATTTTTTATAAGCAATAATATTACTATTACGCGCAATTGGTTCAGGAATCAAATTTAAAACTTCTGGAGGGATATGTTCCCCCTTCAAACTAACAAAAGGAATGCCAAGCGAAACAGCTTGCATACTATTCCAATCTTTTTCAGTTAATTTTCCATCGCTCAATAATATTGCTCCTAGTGATTGACCAGTTTCTCTAGCTTTTTTTTGGGACATTGCAATGTCATTTTTACTTACCAAGCCAGAGGTGTTTAGAAGATTTATAATTGTCCCTTCGTCTATATGCATATGTTTATTATAACAACAAACGAGGAGCACAAGCAAATGAATATTGATTAATTCGCTTAGTGTCCGAGAACTGTTGTTCTATGGTAATCCATAGAAAAACAGAAAATAATCACAAGTAAATCAACAAACTAAATAATATTTTATTTAAGTCTTCCAAATTGATAATCTGAACTTTCTATATCTTTCTTAATCTTATCTTCAGCTTCTGTAATATATTTTTCTTTTTCCTCTAACGTATTATTCACCCAAAGTGAATAAGATAAACTCGTAGCTGAAGTATTAGTCCTTATAATCATTGGTATATTGTAAGAATGTTGAGATTCAATAAATTTAATAAGCCGATTGCTAACTAATTTTTGTGTTGCAAACATTAGTAGATACTGACTAGCATCATGAATAACCCCTTGCCATGGATAAACAGAATTCATCAACCAATAATCAGCAGAAACAGCGAGTTTCTCTTCTATCGCCAGCCGACCTATTGATTTTGCTTCTTCTTGTGAAGAACAAGCTGTATAAACAAAAACAATTCCCTTATCTTTTTTGTCTATTTTATCAAATATCATAGTTTTAAATGTATTAAAATAATAATTACTCGACCAAGTAAAATAATAATGCTTAATAAATATTTTATATTAAAGGATATTCCAGATTATTTTATTTTAGAAAGATACTTATAATTTACTAAAATAATAATTATAAAAAGTGAGAGAGTAAGAGCCATTATCGGCATAGTAATATAACCAAATTCATATATATAACGCACAGCACAAGAAGCTTGGTTAGCATTTGAAACACTAGTCCCTGTGGCACAAGCTAAGCCTTTTGTTCCTCCATTTTCTACATAAATGTTATAGATAGATACTAGTGAACCTATAATCGCAAAAACTATAGAAAAATCAACGATTGATTTATCTTTCTTATACAATTCCATTGAGAAAAGAATTAATTGTGGGTATAAAAATATTCTTTGAATCCAACAAAGCTCACAAGGAGGAAATCCTACAATTTGTGAATAAAACAATGATAAAACAAAAGCCCCTAGAGCAGCTAAAAAACCTAGAACAAATGTATATTTTTTAACAATTAATAAAAATGGGTTTTGTTTTTTCTGAGCTAGTAGTAAATTAATCATTAGTAATAAAATAAAAATCTGAAGAACAATTGTTCCAAGAGATAAAATTTTATTAACAATTTCTATATATGCTGGCATATTATTGAGGTAAAATAAACTGTATTTGCTCTGCCAAAAAAGTAAGTGGAACCTCCCCCGTTGCTTGTGCTTCAGCTGGAAATTGCCAAACATTATCTTTTTTAATTGGAGCTGTCGGGCTTTTTATTGAAAACTTATAACCTGGAAATATCCAAACTGATCCATATTTAGATGAAGTATTCACACATTCGCCAGAAGGAACAGCTCCTTCTTTTAAGATTGAACAAACTACAGGCTTGTCTATAGATGTTATTTTTATACCATTCTTAAAAGTCCATGTTGGGTAACCTTCAATTTTTTTATCTAAACAAATTTGTGTTTGAGTATTATCAGGATTAGAACATTCAATATAAGGAATATATTTTTTTGAGGTACCAAATTCTGCTTTTTGGACCTGACAATGAGGACACCAAAAAGCTCCATAGAATTGAGCACCTTCTGCTGTTAAGGCCTTAGCAAAACCATCATATTTACTGGGTCCAAAGCTAGACCTATTCAAGTAAATACCTAACCCACCAACCAGTATAACAACAAAAATAATGAATAATATAAATTTAGTTTTCATAAATATATTATATCAGATAGACAGCCCAAGCCATAGCCAGACAAAATAGTGCTTAATCCCCTGCCAAATATATTCAAATGCTTTATTTATTATATTTTTCTTTTTTATTACAATAACTTCTTCTATTTTTTCTTTTTGAATTAAATTACTACTATCAATTTCTGGCTTCTCTAAAATAATTTTATTTGTAACTATTTTTGATTTTATCTTTTCATATTTAATAAAAATATTTTCCTTTATTTCTGGAAGTATAATGACTTCTTTTTCGTTCTCTTTAATTAATTTTAAAGGCTCTTTATTTTCTAATATTGCTACTTCTGTTTTCACGTTTTGTATAGGAATGTTATTTTCTAATGGTTTAGAAAAATCTTTTAAAATATCACTCCACGATAAATGAAGTACGGCTGGGATAGCATAAGATGTTGCCCAAACACGAGTATCCTCGTCTGCATCTTTTTCTAAACCACCATCTACATTTTGTCTATCTACTAAATATTTTTCAGCTTTTGTTTTATCAAAATTAATGTCTGCAATTTGTAAAACCCAAGAAGTCGAAAAAGAATTTCCAAACCCTCCATCTACTACTGACTGTTGCAACATTAAATAATTTTTAGCCTTAGAAATAGCTTCTGACACTCCAGAAATACCACTAAATCCTTTTAATGCTTCAACGCCAGCTGCGGTCATATCAATACTTCCCCATGAACCATTAATTGTTTGTTTCCCGATTAAATGATTTACATCTTTTATAATTATTTCATCTGCTTCATTATATCCAGCATTAAAAAGAACAATTAGAGCAAAGATGTCATCATTATCTAATGTTTTATCTCCAAATTGTTGACCATCAAAATTATCAGTAATTTTTTTAATATAATCTATTTTTGTTCCATTATAAGGATTTATACCCAATGACATCAAAGACATCGCTCGTCTTTCTATATCAGTAAGGACAGAAGAATCAATATCATTTAATTTTAAATAATTTAAAATATTAGATTTTAAAAGTGAATTATTACCTGTTGCAATAGCAATAGCCGCCCAATCTGTATACATAGGAGAACCAAATGATCCATTGTTTTGGTGAGCAGACAAAAAATCTAGAGCATTATCAACAGAAAAAGTTTTTATTATAGGAGTAGAACCAGAACCTCCTCCACTTGAATTTTTTTCTGTGACTTCTATTGTAAAACTAGCCGATGGAACATATAAAGATTTACTTCCAACTGCATTTAATGAACCAGCTGAATTTAAAACCATAGAACATGTTCCGTCGATAACAGTTTTACAAAATTGAGTCCCTAGTGTCACAGTTACTTCTGATAATGGACTCCAAATCATATTATAATTGGTATCAAAATTACTTTCTTCTTCTGCTGTAAAACTTATAGTTTCTCCTACTACCCCTGAAGTCTTTGAAGCAGAAATACGAAGTGGATGAGAATTATATGTTAATAAAAGCTCTTCTCCATTTGATAAATGATGATTATTAAGAGCAACAGTTCCATAATTTAAATTACTAAACCATCCCCAATAAAAATAATTCACGTTATCACTTGAACTACCTCCCAATTCATCTAGAGTCCCAAGTGTTTTAGGAAAAGAACTATCTTTCTTAAAAGATGAATCATACCAACTCCAAGTATTTGATAATTTAGATTGCTCAACTGCGCATCTTCCATTAAATGTAATTGGTGAATTATCTGCAATTGATTCGGCGCAAGGTAAAACTGTTTCAGGTCCATCAAATAAGACAATATCACCAGAATAAACTTTTAAATTTATTGTTGGATTTACATTAATATTATAAGTTGCTTTTTTTCCACTAATACTAACAGTTAAAACCTGATTATAAATAGCTACAGAACTATTAAAACCAGTTATATTTTCAGTGTTAACTGTTTCATTTTTTATACTGTTGTCACTATAGGTTCCTTTTATTGATAAACCGGAGATATCTAATACTTCCCCCACTTTATAATTTATTTTATTTGCAGGCGCATCTATTAAAATACTTGAAAGAATGATAAGGGCTCTTACTTCAATAACATATTGAATTGTATTTTCTCCAGATGAAACATTTAAGGTTTGTTGAGAAATTGGATTAGAACTATCAAAACCAGTTATATTTGTTGTTGTGATTGGAACTTCTATACCGTCTTTATTTATTACTATTAACCCAGATATATCTAAAGGTTCATTAGTCGAATAGATCAACTTACTTGCTGGAATTTTAATTATAAGACCTTCAGCAAAAACATTATTAAAACTAAATAAAACATATCCTATTATAATAAAACTGATAAATTTTTTAATTAAATTTTTTTTCATATAATTTTATATTCCTTCCTGATTCCATCTAATAATATCGCCTTCTTTTAAAATATACTTTGATACCCCCACTTGTGCTTTTTTATCATTTACATAATAAATCCAATACTTACCAGAAGAGCCGGCATTTCCATTTATTTCTTTTATAAAAATTCCTAAGCCAGAATTCTCTGTATACTTAAAACTAAATTGGTTATCTTTTAAATTTTCTTTTTCAATTTGCTGCATCGCATCAAAAACAGACGAACCTTCTTTCAACTCTGTTCCATAGCTTTTATCTTTCACAACTAAAGATATTTTTATATTTTGATAAGTTTCTGGTGATTTTAAATCTTTAATCTTTATCGTATTGGGAGAAGGAATTTGTTCTTTAATTTTCTCCTCATCCAAAATATAGTTTTGTTCTCTTGGAACAGTTAGAGATATTTCTTTTTCGCGACGAAAATACAAAACACCTAAAAATATTAAAATAATTAATCCAGCCCCGATATATCTATATTGTTTTTTATTAATCATATATTTACTATTAAATAATAAAACCCCCTCCGAGGAGGGGGTTTTATATCTAAAAACTTTAGAGATATTCTCCTGCTCGGGAAACATCAATGTATTAAGACCGGACTTGTCCCCTTAGGGCATTACCGTTGCGGCACAGTGGAGGAATTTATCCCGCCTTGGCGGAATGGAACCTCACTTCCAAATACATTAATTTAAATTGTAAAAAGAAACTAACTAACAAACAAAACTTTTTTATCTAAAACTACTCTTGCCTCATTTTTTACCATCCATTTTTCAATTACTGGTGAAAGCACTATAGCAAAAGATACATTTCCAAGCAAATGAAGCACTGTGAATGGAATTTGACCAGTAATTGAAACTAAAAATGATTGTTCAAAAAATAATGGTCCTATCGTTAGTCCAGTAATACAGTCATAAAAGATAGTAGCGAGCACAGCATACTTAGCATAGTTCTTCCAACCAGTACGATTTTTGAAATAATAATGAGACCCTAATCCAAGTATTCCATAAGCCAAAGCTGTTACTAATGTCCAAATACCAAAACCAGAAGTTATTGAATCAAATAAAACAATACTTAAAAAACCAAAAACAAAAGCCATCACTCCACCATAAATTTTTCCAAGTGGCATAATCGAAGCCATTATAGGTTCGACATTTGGAGCTCGAAATGGCATGAGTCTAAAGGCCATTACTGAGATAAATGTAATTATGTATTTTGTCCAATTCTTCATATTGTTATTAGTTTAAAGCTAAAATAGTTTCAACAAGGCTACTACTTTTTTACTACCTTTTTCTTAATTCTCTTAGACTATATCACAAACTCCTGAGACACAAGCAAGCTCTCTCTTTACTTCTGTTTCATCCTTTATCTCGTATGTCACAATTTTTGAAAAATCAAAATCTGGCATCTTACTAGTAAGCTCTTTGTATGTTTTTTCACTAATAGCTTCATATGGGGCAAGTTGATAAACATGATTAGATCTTGGAAGAAAAGATAAGCCTCCAACAATATCCCAATTCTGATACAACCAATGAGCAACCTTAATCCATTCATTCTCCCCGACAGAAATAGTAACAGAGGGATTATGTTCTGTATAGTTTACCTTAACAACTTTCCAATGTTCTAATTGTTCAATAGCAGTGATATCATCTTTACAAATTGCATTCTCTGGGGCTTTCATCGGAAATTCTAAAACAAAAGTATTAGCATTATCTAGAGTCTGACCAACTTCGGGGTGATAAGGAACACCCTGATCTTTCATCATTTTAAAGAGTGAATCTGTAGCAGAAATACGAACACGCCTAATATAATAAGGAGCATGACGGGGATGCATACCAGAGGCACAATCAACAGTTTGAGAAACTGTCCCAGAAGGTTTTACTGCTGTAATACAAGTAGATTCATTGATTCCAAACCTCTTGGCATATATTTTATTAACACGAATTGTTTCAAGACGAAGCTTTGACAACATGATTGGGTCACGAGAAAGTTTTGAATCCCACTGTCCTGTAACAGAAACCCCCAACAATCTCTCATCTTCACAATTCTCACGCCACTCTTTAGATAAATAACCAAATTTAGTCAAGGTAGCTTGATAAGTTCCAAGAATTGTTGCTACACGAATTTTTCTCATTAGTGATTCTTCGGTATCTTCGGATCGAGCTACAACCTCTGAAAGATTACAAAACTGTCTTGATCTTAAAATAATTTCACCACATGGATTTGTCCCCATATCCCCGATAAAGTCAGCTGACTTTTCAATTCTTCGTTTTGGTAATGATTTATATAGTGACCCACGGTTGAAGATTCCTCTTTCACCACTTCCTGACTCCATTAAAGAAATCCATTCTTTTAGAAATTCTGTTTCTGTTGGTTTTGTATTATAAACAGCCGAGTTATTTGCTAACATGCGTTGTCCTTCATTTATCCAGAATTGACCATTCTTAGCATCACGCATATCTTGGTCGTCAAGATCAGATAGTGAAATAAGGGCACTACGACGAACACCACCAGAAACCACACATTCACCTATTTTACAAATAATGTCATGAGCATCTATATTACGAAGATGACGTCCCTGGCGACGGATAATACGCTCTCTTGTAAATCCAAGTAGGTCTATCAATGGTTTTGGACCAGAACTCTTCCCTCCCATGATTTTTAGACGAGCTCCAGCGGGCCTGAGAAGAGAAAAATCAAACTCAACATCTTCACCATCAAACCAAATTTTCATACCGTGAACAAAAGCATCTGCCCAACCCTCTTTTGTATCAGGAACAACAAAAATAGGAAGTTTTTTACCGGTTTGATTTTTTATCTGAGGAAGTGATTGAATGTTTTTACTTTCAACAGAGAAACCAACACCAGTTCCACACATAGAGATATAAATAATATCTCCAAAGTCTTGAAATTTTGAAGGGGCCACAAAAGAACAATTATAAGCACACACATTTGTTTTATCGGCTGCAGCACCTGCGAACTGTAATAATCTCATTGAGGGCATCGCTTCTTGTTTTAGAATTGACTCTCTCACTTCTTTATATTCACTTTCTTTTAAAGAATTACCTAGATTTTTTTTCATAAAATCTACATAACGATCTATAGTCTCAACCCAAGTCTCTCGTCTTCCTTCTTCTTCAATCCATTTAGCATAAGTACGGTAATAAACAAATTCTGAAAGTGGATTTCTAAAATATTTTTTACTTTCTTCTGCAAGTTTTTTTACACGGTCAGGAACAACCACACTGTGAGATCTTAATCTAGCTCTTTCTTCACGATAAAGAATATAATTTTTAGAAGTCTTTACAAAATCAGCTAGCATTAATTCTTGCTCCACTGAGTCTTGAACTCCTTCCACTGTTGGGATAAAGTTCTTATATTTCTTGGCTATTTTAACAATTTCCATTAAAACTCGGTTCGCCACCATATCGGCTTCCTTTTGAGATCCTTCACCACTTGCAAGCATAGCTTTATTAATAGCACTCGTAACTTTTTCAATATCAAAAGGAACGATGACCCCATCTCTTTTTTGAACGCTTTTAATAAAACTATTCTTAACTATTTTTTTCTCTATTGCAACTTCAATTTTCGTATCAACGACTTTTTTTATTTCTTTCTTTGCAACAGATACTTTCTTTTTTAAAGGCATAATTTTTTAAAATTAGTTGATAATTTGCCAAATTTCTTTTTGGGTTTATATTATACCCCTGTAACGGGAGGAATAAAAGAAAATTTCAACAAAATCAACACTATGTAAAAATGTCAGTGATTCGTCAATATCTCCCTCTCAAAAACGTTCTAGGGTAACGTATTCTGACAATAAATCCTTCAAATATATTAGGTACAAAAAAATTATAATTTTTAGACAATTTATGATGCTAAATGTGAATTGGTCGATAGAATTTACTAAAAACAAAGGCCCCTATTAAAATAAAAATAGTAGCAAAGATTATAGGAGTCGTTGGTTTTAAAATAACAGCAATAAAACCAGATAATAAGGCAGGAATTGCCTGAGCAAGAGCGGAGACAGAAGCATTAATCCCTAATATTTCCCCTCTCTTGTCTGGTGGTGAAACATGAGATAATAAACTGCCTAAATTTGCCATAGCAAGTCCATTAAAGAGCCCCATAAATGGAGGGACGAGTAGTAGTTGCCAAGCATGATTAGGAAGGAAATAAGCAAGAATAGCCAAACCTGCTCCAAATAAAGAAAATTCAATGACTTTAATTTCTTTGAATCTTTTAGCAACAATTCTCGTCATAATGGCCTGAGTGAACACCCCCCAGAGACCAATGTAAGCAAAAAGTTCACCTATATTCCCCTGTGAAAAATTAAATTTATTTATTAAATAAACCGAGAAAAAAGTTGTGAAAAAAGTAAAACCACCACTATAAAGAAAGTTTGTAAAGAATATTATATTTATGCCTTTCATTCGATAAGCAATTCCAATGTTATTCAATGATTTACTCCAAGTAATTTTTTCTTCTGATAAATTTTTATTTGTTTCTTTAAGAAACAAGACAATTGAAAAAACATTAAGAATTGCTAAAATACCAGCAAAAATAAAAGGAGTTGAGGCTGAGAACCAAGACAAAACTGCAGGGTCAGAAAGTTTACCTCCGATATATGGTCCAAAGATAAAACCTAATCCAAAAGCGGCACCTATCATTCCAAAATTTTTAGCTCTAGTCTCCTTTGTGCTAACATCCCCAATCATTGCTTGAGCTACTGAGATATTACCTCCAGTTAAACCATCAAAAAATCTTGAAATAAAAAGTAAGGGAATATTTTTAGTTATAATCCCTAGTGCAAAAATAAAATATGATAAAGAAGTACCAATAATAGATAATATTAATATTTTTTTTCTACCATATTTATCAGATAATTGTCCTAAAATTGGCGTTGAAAAAAATTGTCCAATTGGATAAACAGCGATCAAAAAACCTAGCATTAAATACCCTGTTTTAATATCAAAATTAGCTGGTAATACATAAAATTCTGATAAAGGGCTAGCAAAAAGAAGTGGTATCACAGGAATTAAAATACCAAAACCAAGCATATCAATGAAGATTGTGAAGAATATAATTGAAATTGTCTTATTCTTAAACATACTATAAATTTACCATAAAATAGATAATTATGTATAATACAAAAATATGACCATAGGAACAATAATTATCACTGTTTTAGGTTTGTGTCTTTTTGAGATTATAAGTAGTATTGATAATGCCGTTATCAATGCTGAAATATTAGGAACGATGGGTAAAAAAGCCCAAAAATGGTTCCTATTTTGGGGTTTCTTATTTGCTGTTTTTATCGTCCGAGGATTATTACCTTGGGTAATAATCTGGGCAACAGTACCCTCTCTTGGACCAATAGGATCTTTTACTGCCGCTTTCTCAAACGACCCAAGTATTCATACTGCTGTTGAAAAATCTGCACCAATTTTACTTCTAGGAGGGGGAACTTTCCTAATTTTTCTATTTTTCCATTGGTTATTTTTAGAAACAAAGAATTTTGGGCTACCTGGTGAAAAATTCTTCCAAAAACATGGAGTCTGGTTCTTCGCAGTTGTTTCAGTAATTTTATCTGTCACTGTTTGGTATGCCCTAAAAATAAATCCAATGCTTGCCTTCGCAGCAGTAATAGGATCAACTGCTTTCTTTATTACTCATGGTTTTAAAGAAAATGCTGAAAAAGCAGAGAGGGCTTTAATCTCTGGTGAAAATAAAATGAGTGATATTAGTAAAATTCTTTATTTAGAAATAATTGATTCAACTTTCTCAATTGATGGAGTATTAGGAGCTTTTGCTTTTACACTATCGGTACCATTAATTTTAATTGGTAATGGACTTGGAGCCTTTATTCTTCGAAAACTTACAGTCAGTAATATTGATACAATTAAAAAATATGCTTATTTAAAAAACGGAGCTATGTATTCTGTCTTTGTCCTTGGAATTATTATGTTCCTAGACGCTTTCGGAATTGAAATCCCTGCCTATATTTCTCCGTTGGTCACAATTATAATTATTGGATTTTTCTTTCTCAAGTCAAAAAAATTATTAACTGAAATATAATAAAAAACACTTCCATTAATTGGAAGTGTTTTTTAAATCTTTAATTTAAAACCACCAGATTGTATATCCCAAAGTTTTTTATATATACCATTCTTCTTATTAATTAGTTCATCGTGAGTTCCATCTTCTGCAATTTTTCCTGCTGAAATAACAATGATGCGATTCATTTCACGAATAGTTGATAAACGATGAGCAATAACAATAACTGTCTTCCCTTCAATGAGATTGTGAAGTGCATTCTGAATAACTGACTCAGATTCAGAATCAAGAGCCGAGGTGGCCTCATCAAGTATAAGAATAGGAGCATTTTTCAATATGGCACGAGCAATAGCTACACGCTGACGCTCTCCACCGGAGAGTTTTATCCCCCGCTCTCCAACATATGTTTTAAATCCAAGAGGAAGATTATGGATAAAATCATCACAATAGGCCAAACTAGCGGCTTTCATCACTTCTTCATCTGTTGCTTCACGTCTACCATAACGAATATTTTCCATTAAAGAACGATGGAACAAAACTGGATCCTGAGGCACAAAACCAATCTGTTCTCTTAAATTTTTCTGTGAAATTGATGTTATATCAACTCCATCAATCAAAATTCGGCCATCTTGTATATTAAATAATCTCATCAGAAGCCTGACAAAGGTAGACTTCCCTGCTCCTGAGGAACCAACGATAGCAATCTTCTCTCCGGCTTCTATTGTTAAGGAAAAATTATCAAAAACTTTTTGATTATTATTTTCATAGACATAATTAATATTATCAAAAACAACCTTACCTTGAACATCTTTTATCTCTGTTTCAATATTATCTCCCACACTGTAGGGAGTATTAAGAACGACAGCCATTTCTTGTGCATCAGCAAACCCATCATAGAAGGTACGCACAATACCTCCAAATCCCCAGAGATTTTCAATTAAACGTATCATATAGTTTTGTAACAAGACAATAACTGGCAATCCGATTAAACCAAGCTTCCAATCCCCAAGTGCAATCCAAAAAATAATAAACTCAATAACAACAGAATACAAACTCTGAATGGCTCCTAATGTTTCCCATAAATACCAATTTAAAACTGTCGCCCTTTTTTGTTCTCCAATGACAAAACCAACTCTTTCCTTTTCATAATCATGCCCAGCAAAAAGTTGAATTGATGAATGATTACTAATAGAATCGGCAAGCGCTCCAGTTGTTTTAGTATCAGATTCAGCCGCAATAATATCATATTTTAATTTATAACGAGTATAAACAAGAGCTGTCAATAAAAAAATAAAACAAAAGATTGATAAAATGTAGGCATATTTAGGAACCATAGTGTAGATAGCTATAACTGTACCAATAGCTCTAATAAAAAGAGGAAGTCCATCGCTGACCATTCGATCAGCTAAACGCTCAAAGGCTCGAGCATATTTATTTACTTTCTGAGTTAGTGAACCACCAAAATTATTTGCAAAGAAGGAGTGTGAGTGTCCTATCATATAGGAGAAGGCTTGTTTACGCAATCCTTCCATTACATTTGCTTGAAAATATGAATTGGTAAAACCAGCAATTCGACGAAAAACCCAACGAATAATACCTAAAATAAGAATTAAAATAACAATTGATTTTGCTTCATTAATTAAGTTAAAATTATTTTGACTTAAAACATTCCAAAGCTTTAAAAACTGTAATGGTAGATATATATCTAGAGCTGAGGCAATGACGGTAAAGAAAATAATGGTTAAAAATGAGACTTTAAATCCCCTAATTACTTGCCAAAAGTATTTTAATACCAACCCTCTATGTAAATTTGAGTAGTCTTTTTCCATAAATATTAGATAGATTAAACCCCATCGGTCAACTATAGCAAATATCAGCTAAAATGCGAAACTAAGCAACACTTCCCACACCGGGTGTGGAAAGTGTTTTTTAATTTTGATAGTTAATTACATTTCGTTGAAGCCTTTTCCTCGAAGTAAGGCATCTAAAATTATTGAGAGTTTCATAGTAGCAACTCCGACAACTTTGTCAGCCCCACCATAATAAATAAATAATGTTTTATTTTTTACAACCATACCACAAGGGAAAACTACATTATTTACTATCCCATATTTCTCATAGTCTTCACTTGGTGCAAATATTGGGTCCGAACTTCGGGCAAGGACTATTGCAGGATCTTTTAAATCAAGAAGTAGTGCTCCTACTCGATAAGTAGAATGACTTTTTGAAACTCCATGATAAAGAAGTAGCCATCCATATTTTGTTTTTATAGGAGGGGCGGTGATCCCAACCTTTGCACTATCCCAAGTATTCAAACGTGGCCCAATAACCCTAATACACTTATTAACTTTATCTGAATCAAAATCGAGACTATGAAGATAATCGCCACACATTTCATTGTTTACTCGATGTAGTATAAAATATCCATCTTTAAATTTTTCTGGAAAAATACAAGTATCCTTATCATCAAAACCTTCAGGGGTAATTAAAAATGGCTTACTCCAATTCCACTTTTTAGCCAAAAAATCACCTTCCGAAATATAAGAAACCGCAACCCGAGGAGGATTTGCTCCGTCATAAGCCGTATAGCACATATATAAGTTCTTCCCTATTTTTGTGATTCGAGGATCTTCGCAACCAGAATTACCATTTGGTATTTTCTTCATTTCAAAATCTTCTCGAGGAAAATAAATTGGAGTTTCTAACCTTTCATCAATAGTAAAACCATCACTACTGCTAGCATATCCAATAAAAGAAGTATTATCAGATGAAAGAGTTCGGTATAAAATATGTACTTTACCTTTTAGGTAAATTGCAGCTGGATTAAAAGTCGCTGTTGCTTCCCATTTATTGTTTTCTCTTGGAGAAATTACTGGATTACCAGAAAAACGTTTAAATTCCCATTCTTCATTCTTGTCTACATTCATGGTCTTAATAAGATCAAGTAATGATAAATGAGCGACGCAAACAGTCGTATCTGCCGCTCCATAATATATAGATAATTTATCCTTATCGATTAGTGCCCCTGTTGGAAAAATTACATTATCAATATAACCAGACATTTCGTAGTTTTCTTCTGGAACTAAAATTGGGCCAGCAGTCCGTCCTATAATTTTTGTCGGGTCTTTTAAATCCAGAAGTAATGCTTCAATTCCAAAAATTCTATCTAAATTTTCAGGCCCTTTAAAATAATTTTGAATATGTGAATAAACAAGCAACCATCCATATTTAGTATGAAGGGGTGGAGCTCCAACCTCAAGATGATCATAATTATTTCGAGTAAAGTTTACAGTATGACTATCTAAATCTTTAAACCATTCACTCCAAAAATTTACATCCCATAATTGTTCTATTTTATCCAATTTAGCAATACATACTTTGGCTGGTGGCATATCAGTATTGGCAGAAAAAATAACAACAATTTTACCATCGATTCTTTTTGGGAAAAGAGTCATAGCTTTTGCGTTAAAAGGTGTCACCAAATGTCTTTCCTCAACTTTTTTTAAATCTTTCGAAATAGCAACGGCGACCTTAATACTATCTGGTCCAAAAGGAAATTTAGAAAGTGCAGTATAAAAAGTATAATATTTACCTTCAAAAAAAGTTACTCTTGGGTCTTCACAGCCACATGCATCCCAAATCTCTTCTGGTTTAATAAATGGGGTTCTGTCTTCAAAATGAATTCCATCATCACTGTGGCCAATACCAATTACGGAAGTTTGTTTTTGTTTTTTTAAATTATCAACAGCTGAGATAGCGCGATAAAGACCATATATTTTATTTCCATGCTTTATTGGACACATATTGAAAGTAGCAAACTCTTCCCAGTAATGACCTTGATTTGGAATTAATATTGGATTTTGTTCTGATCTTTTTGTGACATACATATATTATATATTTTTGGTATTTTTTAACTTAATAATCTTATCTTCTTTCAGACTCTCAATCAACTCTTTAAGTGAAACAGAAGCAACACAAACAAATTTATCAGCCCCACCATAATAAACATATAATTTACCTTTTTTAACTACAGCTCCACATGAATATATGACCCCCCATTTATGTCCATTATTTTCATAATTTTCTTCTGGCTCCATAATTGGATTTTTAGAACGATATAAAATTTTTGTAGGATCTTTTAAATCCAAGATTAATGCCCCCATCCTATATCTATCTGGATTTTTATGATCCATTGCATGATAAAGAACCAACCAACCTTCTTTTATCCTAATAGGGGTTGGACCAACTCCGCGGAACCATGAATCCCAACCGCGATTTTTATCTATTGGTCGAGTATTATTACTTTTTATAAATCTTGTTCCATCAAGCTCATTAAGACTATCAAAATAATTAATTAAAATATCTGGATAAAAACTATGCATAATAGCAAACTTACCATTTATTTTTTCAGGGAAAAGAACCCAATTTTTATTCATTTCACCAGGAGGTGAAATTAAAACTTCTTTTTTCCAATTCCATCTTTTATTCTTAAAATCATCTAGTGAAATTGAGGTTAGTGCCATACGAAGAGATCCCCAACCATCAAAAGCAGTATAAATCATATAAAGGGTATCATCAATCAAAGTAATACGAGGGTCTTCGCATCCACCATTTTCTCCACCACCCGACGAATAATTAAGAGGTAACCCTGATTTAATAAAATTATTAAATCTTCGATAAATACAATAAGTGGGCCTTTCATCGATTGAAAGACCATCAGAACTTGAAGCATAGCCTAAGACAGAAGAATCATCTTCCCCCATTGCTCGGTATATAATATGAATTTTACCATCATGCTCAAAAGCCGCAGGATTAAAAGTTGCTTTTGACTCCCAACCATATGCACTTGGAGAAATAATTGGATTATGAGAAACTTTTTTTAATTTAAATGGTTTTTCTTCTTTAGCTGAACTTTCTTTTTTTTCAATCTTCTCTTTATTTTTTAATTTAACAGTTTTTTTCTTTAATAAAGAAGTTTTCTTCGTTTTAGATTTAATTTTAGTTGTTGAAATTTTTCTAATAGGTTTACGTACTAAAACTTTACTAATTTTATCTAAATTAACACCTTGAATAATCTTCTTGGATAAAGCTTTTTTGTTCAGTGATTCATCTTCCTTTTTACTCATTCCCATTGAAATAGCAACTTTTTTAAAAATAGACTTAATTGAATTTTTGTTTTTTTTATTTAAAGATGCCATAAATTTTATTTAACCCTACCGTAGATATCTTCATAGCGAATAATATCATTTTCATCAAATTGTCCTATTCCAATCTCAAGAACTTCCATCCCTTCTTTTCCTGCACTCATTTTATGTTTAACTCCAGATGGAACATATTGTTCACTCCCCCTTTCTGCCTTATGTTCTATGCCGTCAACAAAAAAAGCGCCACTACCGTAGACAACGCGCCAAAACTCTGATCTTTTTGCATGACTCTGTAAACTTAAAACTCCATCAGGATTTATTGTAATAATTTTTACCGTAGAGATAGAATTTTGATTAAACCTTCGAAAGCTACCCCAAGGTCTTTTCTCTTCATATATATTAATAGAATCTTCCATAAAAATATTATACCATAAATGTATTTTTAATTAAATATATTAAACACCTTATTCAAGCCAATTTTTTATTATTTTGACAGTTTCTGCTGGTCCAGAAGTTTTAAGACATTCTATTCCTGCCTCATATGGTGAATAGTCATTTCCGCCAGGGAAAATAGCATCTCCGACAAAAATCATATCAATTTTTTCTATTTCAAGATTGTCTATCAAGCGAATAAGACCCTTAGCCTTATTAAAACCCTTAGGTAGTATGTCCAGCGAGGTTGTTCCTCCAATGTTTATATCAACTTCTGGCAGTAGTAACTCTAATTCCTTTTTAATTTCCTGACGTTTTAATTGGTCTGGATCCCAAATTTTCTTATCCTCTAGTGGAGCATGTTGCCCAAGAGCAGAAAGAGTAATCTGAGTAATTCTATCTTCTATAATCTCATCCCCCGCAATAATAGGAACCATATCATATTTACCAGATAAAATTAAATCTTTCAAAACCACAAGAACTTTTAACCTTACTTCTTTAGGCATTTCTTCGGTGTCTGTTACTTGCCATTCTTTATTTTCAAAATTATACTGAAATCTTCGACTTCCACTAGTCGGCAATAAATACAAATTACTGTATATTAAATCCTGGTCACTATTTTTTATATTAAAAGAAGGCAAAAACTGTTTTTCGAACTGATGGAATGAACCACCCGAAATAATAACAACCTTCCTCTCTTTAGCTAGAGAAAATAAAATATCAGCCATCTCTTCTGACATCTGCTGTTTACTTTCAGCAAGTGTCCCATCTAAGTCAAATGCCACAATTTTTTTTAATAGATTCATTATTTTGTATTTTTAAATGAAATAAAAGACATATAAATAAAGAAAAAGAACAAGAGAGTATAAGTATAAACATTATTATAATAATCAGGCTGAGTAAATATTTTCCAAATACTTGCTACTAATGAATTATGGTCAAAAAAGAAATCCCAACTATTAAAACGTAAAAATCGTCCTAAATACATTCCAAAACTAGTAAATAAGATTATAGTTAAAATAAATATTTCTGTCGTCTTCTTAGAAAATTTCAGAAGTAATATCTTTTCCATATGAAGAAGTGAATAAAGACCCATCAACATAGAAACCCATGCTGAAGAAAAAAGAAGAAATGAATCAAACATTACCGGTACAGCCCGAATCCGACCAAGGTGGATTAAATCTGTTACTACATATGGGGCATTTGGTAAAAATAATAACCATACAATAAAGCTAATTATAAAGAATGGTTTTATTATATTTTCCCTATTGGTACGTAAAAGTAATATTGAGCTAATTAAAAATGGAACAAAAGCCAAAAATATATTCCAAACAATATAAATAAAAGAGTAATTGCCAAACAAAAGGATTCGAGAAATATTCAAAACAACAGCCAAAACAAGAAGTGTTGTTATCTGTTTTGGTATTTTAATTTTTTTTAGCATATTTATTTAAATGTTCAGAATAATCCTTTACCAACTCAGAAGAACTTCTGATCTTTCCCCCTTCGCCAACATTAAAAACCATTTGAATTTTTAAATCATTACATAATTTAAATTCTGGAACATTGTCAGCAAAACGATCTCCACCATTAGCAAAAATATCAGGACGAACTTTCTCTACCTCAGCACAAACACTCATATCTTCGGTGTCTTTTATATGCCCTGAAATAATAACCTCATCAACACAACTTAAGGCTTCAATTATTTCTTTTCTTTCCAACTCAGACATAAATTCCTTGCCTTTCTTTTTCCTTAACCAATTATCATTATTTATAACGACAATCAATTTATCACCTAATTTTTTAGCTTCTTGCATATAACGTATATGACCAATATGAAGTGGATCGAAACCACCACTTATCATTACTATTTTTTTATTTGAGTCTTTATTTTCCATATTTACAGATATAACAAGATGTTATACATTATATTACTAAATAAAATAAAAATAAAGAAACGTTAATTCTTTATTTTAATTATTTAAAACTTTATCCAGGTATTTTCATCATTAATTTTAAAAAATAAGTTAAATTGCAGAATCGCTACTTTGAACTGCAGGCTGTATAGGATCAACAACAGCTGGAACTAAAATATTAGATTCGGCACCAGTTGTGGGAGTTTCGATATTTAAAGGATCAATAGCAGGAATTGGGTTATCTAAACTAGAAATAGGATTTAACACATCTCCAGTATTAGTAGTACTTCCTTCGTCTGGAGTATTAATTACAGCATTTGTTGTATTAACAGGAATTGTAGATTTTGTTACATTTTTATTTACTATTTCAAGGAATTGTTCTTCTGTAACACAGGTAGTTCCAACACACAAATTCTTTGTCTCTACCTTGTCGGAGTGGATAACACTAGCATATAAATCAACTATTTGATTCTTTGTATCACCTAAAAAAGCGATAAGGAGTGACCCAAGTGAAGTTGCTGATTTTGTGTCGAGTGATTTTAAATCTTCCACCTTAACATTCATCTCTTGAATTGCTTTTACTAAATATGGGGTAAGATTGGAATAACTAATTGATTTAAGATTTACGCCGTTTAAATCTGTACTAACTAAATCAGGAAAAATTTGTTCCATTTCCTGAGCAATAAAACCAGTATGTCTACTTGCTTCATTATTTTCAGATTCCCAATTATAAGTAACAGGAGAAAGAGCAAGTATTTTTTCTAAAGTACTTTTATTATTATAATCTCTATATAATTTTTCTAAAGATAGTAAATATTCTGGATTTGTAACACTTGGTATTATCTGTAAAGCTTCACCTTCTAATGTTTTAAAATTCTTCTTTAATCTTAAGTCTGAAGAACATACAAGGGATGAAGTTGTAGGATTAATATCACAAGTTCCTGTACTATTTTGAAAACGTGATACTATCCCAACCAAACTATTATTCCCAACTTGAAGAGTATAAGTCGGAACACCCAAGGTACCAATCCCAAGTTTTCCTCCGATATAATTTTTGTTTCCATCATCAACAAACAACCCCCAGTTAGTAGCTGTTCCAGCTGATTGATTTGCAATATACAAACCATACAGATTTGTAATTGAGCCAGAAGGAACAAAGGCATTTGGAATATAAAGTGAATGTGCATTTGTAATAGACCCAGCAGCAAGATTTTGTATTGTTGGAATCATCGCATAAGCATTTGAAACAGTTCCCGTACCTGAGTTCATAGCTTTTGAGAGAATTCCCACAAGTCCACCTGAGCCATAGACACCAGTCATATTGGCAGTTCCTTGTTTTGTTGAATCTACTTGTGCTCCATACAAGAAGCCATTGGTATTAGCTGATGGGTCATAATAAGATTCCGTAAAAATCCCATACTGAACAGCCGTTGAAGTTGAAGAATTATTGACATACAATTTAGCATTTTCCGTTGTGCTTGAACCTATTTCAATATTATGATTTGTAGCATCAACAAAAAGAGTACTCGTATCAACTGTTAAATTGTGAATTCCTAAGTCTACATTTGATGTTCCGCCTGTGTAAGGAATATAAGTTCCACCTTGTTGATCTAGTTGATATCTTGTTCCTGCATTAGTTGCTGTGAAATATAGGTGCGAGCCGTCGTACTCGACTGCACCGGCTTCGGTTGTTCCGAGATTTATTCCGGAT
>JBBRVK010000004.1:0-31086 GCA_038247045.1 Minisyncoccia bacterium
GTTATATTATTCTTTTGTAAGAAATAGTCAATATTGATTAAAAAATAAAAAAAGCAGGGTTAATCTGCTTCTTCTTTTTTAATTTTATCCTCTAAAAAACAGATAAAATCTTTCGGATCTAATGATCCACTTTTAAATTTTTTAAGTTTCTCTTCTACTTGTTCTAAATAGACTTCTTTTCTTTCTCTAAAATCATGTTCGATTTTAACGATTAAATCAAGTATTTTAAACCAGTCTTCTGGTTTCAATTTTTTTCCTATCATATCTTATCTACAATTAGTTTTATGTTATTATAACTTATTTAGTAAATAAGTCAATGTTTTTGGAAAAGAAATGAGATAGTATAATAGATGCATGACAAAGAAAACATTAATAAAAAAGAAAAATATTCTCTACACAGGACATGGTGATGATGGTACGACGACTCTTTATAAATGTGACCAAGGAAGAATATCAAAAAGTACTAATATTATTGAAGCACTAGGGTCACTTGATGAGCTTAATGCTTATATCGGGATAGTAAAAGTTTATGCCAATGAAGAATATTTAAAAATTCCATTTGGGAAAGATAAAATTTCTTATAGTGATATCATAAATGAAATTCAACAAACACTTTTTATTATTCAAGCTGAAATGGCGGGGTCTGATATGACGGTTAATAAAAATATGGTAAATAAAATTGAAAAAATTATAGAAGAGATTGGAAAAATTTTACCACCAATCACGTCTTTTACTCTATCTGGGGGAAGTGTTATAAGTGCCGAACTTGATTATTCTCGAACTTTAGCTCGACGTGCTGAAAGAAAAATTATTGCTGTTCTTGATGAAAAATTTAAAAAAATTGGAATACAAACAACTTCATATTTGAATAGACTTTCAAGTTTGCTGTTTGCAATGTCTCGTTATTCTAATCACTTATTATCTATTTCTGAGGAGCACCCAAACTACAATAAAAAATAATTACTTTTTATTTTTATATTTCAATATTATAATCTCTCTTTCTTAGATTGATTACAATCCAATAAAAAGAGAGTATAATATGAAAAGTATATAATTCACTTATGAAAAATCTTACTATTAGTTTAATAATTCCAGCTTACAATGAAGAAAAATACATCGGGGCTTGCTTAGAGGCTGTGATTAAAAATTCAAATGGTAAATTTTTAGAGATAATAGTTATTGATAATGCTAGTACTGATAAGACATCAGATATCGCGAAGGGGTATCCTGGGGTTACTGTTATTCGTGAAGAAAAAAAAGGTTTAACTCGGGCTAGACAATGTGGTCTTGAAAACTCAAAAGGACAAATTATTGCCTATGTTGATGCTGATACTCAAATTCCAGATTTTTGGTATGAAAAAATAATTAAAGAATTTACGAAAAGCGATAAATTGTCTTGTTTAAGTGGTCCATATGTATATTATGATATTTCCAAATTTAGACAATTTATTGTTAAAATTTTATATTGGTATATGTTAGCAATGCCAACATATTGGATAGTTGGCTACATGGTTACTGGTGCTAATTTTGCAATAAAGAGAGATGTTTTAGAAAAGATGGGTGGTTTTGATACCTCGATTGAATTTTATGGAGAGGATACAAACCTAGCTCGAAGGTCTCATGAGTACGGTAAAGTAAAATTTAGTCCTAGCTTTTGGATTTATTCATCTGGGAGGAGACTTAACAGTCAGGGTATGTATAAAACAGCAATTATCTACATATTAAATTATTTTTCAGAAGTATTTTTTAAAAAGCCGAATACTCAGGAATATAAAGATTTCAGATAATATATAATATTACCAATATTATAGATATTTTTTTAAATGTATTTGAGACGTTTTTGTTTTTAGAGTGGTGGTCTTGTTATTATTTATCTTTAATTTAAAAAATACCTTAGAGAAAAGGCTATTAACTCAGTATGATTTCTTTTATTATCCCAACCCTAAACGAGGAAAAATATATTGGAAAAACTCTTGATTATATTTATAAATATAAGGGAGAATATGAAATTATTATTTCTGATACAAACAGTGTTGATAAAACCGTAGAAATTGCTAAGCAATATACTAATAAGATTATAATTCATAGTAAAGAAGGTAAGAGGTTAACAATTGCAGCAGGTCGCAATTTGGGAGCCTCTATTGCAGTTGGTGAATATATTGTTTTTTTAGATGCTGATATTTGTATAATAGATCCAGATAATTTTTTCAGAATAGCATTTAAGGCTTTTGAATGTGATCCGAAACTTGTAGCACTAACCTCTAGGTTGTATGTCTTCAAAGAGTTAGAAACATTTGGAGATAAAATAGTTATTCCAATATTTATTTATATAAGATTTTTAATGAATAACTTTTTGGGAATTGGGGCAGCAACAGGTGAGTTTCAAATGATTCGAAGTAGTGTTTTTAGAAAAATAAATGGCTTTGATGAATCGCTTGTTGTGGGAGAAGATGATGATTTATTCCGTCGGCTTTCTAGAGTGGGGAGGACTCGTTTGCACTTAGGTCTTGTTGCTTATCACTCTGGCCGTCGAGCTCATGCACTAGGTTGGTTAAAACTTTTATACACATGGACCCGTGATACATTATCAATCTGGATTTTTAAAAAATCACTTAGTAAAGAATGGAAAGAAATTAGATAATATATGAAAAATCTTTTAACAAAATGGAATATATATAAAGAAGATAGAGTATTACTATTGTCACTTATTATTAGTTTTGTCTTTTTAATTGCAAGTTTTGGAATTAATTTTTTGGCTGGTACTTATGCGACAGAGAGAGCTAGTCTTCCTGTTACTGATATAATTTTAAGTAATATAAGGGTTTTTGACGTTGATATGATTTTTATTTATGGGCCATTAATATTTTGGCTTTTTGTTTCTATGATTTTGTTTTATAATCCTAAAAAAATTCCTTTCACGATTAAAAGTATTGCTATTTTTGTAATAATTCGATCAATTTTTATTACCCTAACTCATATTGGTCCATTCCCAACACAGGCAATAATAGAGGGTGGTAATGTCTTTAATAAATTTACTTTTGGTGGGGATTTGTTTTTTTCTGGTCACACAGGTCTTCCTTTTTTAATGGCTTTGTTATTTTGGAAAAATAAAACACTAAGAAATATTTTTTTTATTGCATCTCTATTTTTTGGAATCGTCGTATTAATGGGTCATCTTCATTATTCAATCGATGTATTATCTGCTTTTTTCATTACTTATTCTATATTTCATATTTCTGAATATATATTTAAAAAAGATAAAGAGGTTTTTGTAAGTTAATGGAAATAAATATTTTAAATTATATAGATGCTTTAAGGTACGAATAAACATTTACTAATGTAATAATTAAAAAAACACAGAATATTCTGTGTTTTTTATTTATTAATTAATTTGTACAGTCCTTATCAGCAGGTATGCCTATTAAACCAAAAATTCTAACACATAAATCATTTACATTTTTCTTTTCTTTAAACACATGATCTTCACCTGGATAAGTAACAAGGTTTACGTTTTTATTTGCAGCTTTTAATTTATCATTTAATAAGATTGACTGCCAAAGGGGTATAGTGTTATCGGCTTCTCCTTGAATTATTTCTATTCTTTGGTTTCCTAAATTATTAATCTTGTCTATTATAGAGGCCTGATTGTAAAGACTTCTATTGTTGGTATTTGGTAAACCGCCGAAAGGAGTATTAAATATTGAAGTTTCCATTTTAACCAGTAGACTTTCCCAGTCAGTTACACCATTGATTGAAAAGATACCTTTAAATGTTTCTGGGTATTCCACTACAGCACGAAGTGACATATATCCACCATAACTATTTCCAGCTAAATATGTATCACTAATATGATATTGATATTTTGCATATTTAACAGCCTCCATTACATCATCAATATCACCCTTACCAACTGAGCCATTTATGGATTCTGAATAAGCTTGACCAACCCCGAGACTGCCTCGATAGTCTAATTTAAGAATAATGACATCATTTTTTTGTAATAATCTGAGAGTTGAATCATAAATTCCATAACTGTGATATGGATGATATCCTAAGCTTGTTTGACGAAGTGGTCCACCATGGAGCCAGACTAGAAGCGGGTAGGTCTTCTTTGGATTATAACCAATCGGAGTCATTACGACCGCTGGTTGATTACCGACTTTTACATATTCCTCATTTTTAATATCAATTTTTGTATTAATTTTAGGAACTTTAAAATTTCCAATTTTTTTAGTTTTAGTATTATAAACTTCAGGCCCATAACCTTTTTCTTGTAATCTTATATAAATTAATGAACTCCCAATCTTGGTTATTTTATCAAGATACGAGACATATGTTTCTATTAGTTTACTTTTCCCGGTTTTTAAATCTAAATTATAGAGAGACCATTTGTATGGATTCTCTTTGGTGTTACCAACATAATAAATATTTTGTGAATCAAAATACATAAAATATCCAATTGTATAAGCCAGGGTTTGTATTTTTGTGCTTTTGAAAGATCCATCTTTTAGGGATTTTAAATCTACTTTATAAATTGACATTGTTCCATCTTTATCATCAATATAAGTGAGACTCTTTTCGTCAGGAGAAAATTCGAATACTTTTCCTTGGTCATCAACTAAATCCCAATAATTTACACTACTAGTATTTGTATAGTTGGTGTTTGTTTTTACATTTTTAATTATATAAGTTCGAGTTTTGTTTACATCGTCAGATTTAAGGTAATAAGCTAACCAATTACCAGATTTTGAAAGAGTGGCATAATCTGCTCTCTTTTCTTTTAATTCTTTTTTTAGAGAGGCTTTAAATATAACTGTATTAGGTTTTCCGAGAATTGTTTTTTTAGTAGAAGTACATTTAAAATTTAAAATACTACATATATAATTATTTTTTACCCCAACTCCATAATATTCTATGAGGACATCGTTATTTTTATAACTTTTAAGACTGCCATACTGTATATCAACAGCCTCGGCGCTTAAGGTCGAAGCAAAAATGATAAATAGCAATAATATAAATTTAAATTTAGTCATAACTCCAGTATAACCCCGTTATGTAATTTGTGGAAATTTTGTGACAAGGTATAATAGAAACATGGATAATACAAAAACCCGAAAAGAGCAAGTTTTTCTTCAAATACTATATTTATACATGATTCCTATTTTGCTTTTGTATTTTAAAATTCTACCTGGTAATTATCGTTTTCCGATGCTTCTAGGTGTTTCTGTTCTATTGTTGGGAATTATTAAGCATGCCAAGTGGACCTATGCTGATATGGGGATTAAAAAAGATTTTATGAAAGATATTATCCCTTATTCACTTTTTACTGTCGGGGGAGTTTTCTTTCTGGTATGGTTGGCTCAAATCGTTCCACATAGCCCATTTTTGGAATGGTGGGAAAATGCTCGTTTCTTAATATTATTTATTCCTCTTAGTATTTTACAAGAAATTATATTTAGAGGTGTTTTGATGAATATGCTCCGTCGGGCTTTTGTTAGTCCTATTTTTATAATAACCCTGAACGCTGCTGTTTTTGCTATGATGCATGTGATTTATTTAAATTCGACTTTTGTATTGCCGATGACTTTTATGGCAGGAATTGGTTTTGCTTGGATGTATTATCAGTATCAAAATTTACCTCTTATCTCTATTGCTCATACTATTCTCAATTTTACCGCTATGATATTAGGGTTCTTTGTTATTAGATAAAATTCGCATATTTTAAATAAACGTAATATAATAAAATCTATGATAGATATTAAAGAATTACAGAGAGAAGTAATGAGAAATAAAACAGAAAAAGGATTCAATACTACAGATGTAGCATTAGAATTTTGTCGAGCTCACGAAGAGCTTTCCGAGGCTTTTTCAAAATTTAATAAGAATCAAGATGGTGTTGCTGAAGAATTTGCTGACGTTGCGATTTTCCTTTTAGGTATCTGTGAAATTCTTGGTTATGATCTAGAAAAAGAATTATTACTAAAAATTGAAACAAATAAAAATCGTAAATATTTAAAATCTAAATCTCCTGACGGTAAAGATATTTTTATAAGAGTTAAAACAGAAGTAGATCCATAATAAAAAATCCGCATTAAGCGGATTTTTTATTTATTTTCTCTTGTATGTTACAAAGTTGCAATCATAAATATTTTTCTCATCTTTTTCGTGTTTATCTTGAGAGATAGATTTCCATTTAGTAGAGTCAATAACAGGGAAGAGTGTATCAGCATCAGGGAATTCTGCGTTAACATGCGTTATATAAAGTTTATCTGCTTTGTCTATAAATAGTTTATATATTTGCCCTCCACCGATTATAAAAGCTTCCTCATCTTCTTTCATTGTCTCACTTAAAGCTTTTTCTAAATCCTCGATTGAATAATATATTTCTATATTTTCTCTTTTGAAATCTTTATCTAATGTGAGAACAATATTTCTCCTGTTTGGTAATGGTCGTCCGGCTAATCCCAAAGAATCCTTTCCTAGAGATTCATAAGTTCTTTGTCCCATTATGATAGGGTGTCCCGAAGTAGTTTCTCTAAAATGTTTCATATCTATGGGTAAATTCCACAGAAGTTCATTCTTCATTCCAATCTCATTATTATTTGCTATGGCAGAAATTATAGATAGTATCATAAAATTTTTCTTATTTTTTCTATTAAGTCTTTACTGTCGTTGTATTCAATAAATTTTTTTGTGATCGTAGTTAATGCTTTAGAGTAATGGAATCCTTTTTTATAGAAACAAATTATTGGAATTTTATGAATATTAGCATAATCAAGTTCCATCCCTTGTCCTGTAGATGGGAATGAAACTTCAGCAACTATCATTCTGCATTTTTTGGATAAAAATAATTTTTTAATTGGATTTTGTTTACCACTATTTTCGTGGGGTAAGATAAAATATTTAAAAAAAGCCTCTTTTTTTATTGGTTGATACAATTCTTTTTTGTAATTAAAACTTGATGAGTGGCTAAGGTAAATTTTCATAGTATCTATATTATATTGCTATTTCAAAAGGTATTTTTTCATAGCTTTGATAATTTTGTAATTTTGTATCTTCAACATGCCAATTAAAAATTCCATTCCAATTTGTAGTTTCAATTTGAGTTAAGGGGTATTTTTCTGGATCACGAGATAGTTGTTCTTTTGCTCCATCAACATGATTTTCAAAAATATGTATATCAGCTAAAAATCCTACGAGTTTTCCTTCCTGAAGCCCTGTTTCTTTTGCAAGTAGGTGAAGTAGTATTGCATGACTAGCTATGTCAAAAGGAAGGCCGAGCATAGTGTCGATAGATCTCTCATTCCACATAAGATTTAATTTTCCTTCAAGTACTGTTACTTGAAAAGAATAGAAGCATGGTGGTAATGCCATTTGATCAAGTTGCTGAGGATTCCAAGCATTTACAATCATTCTACGATCACGAGGGTTTGTTTTTAATGTCTCTATTATTTTTTTTAATTGGTCAACACCTTGTCCTGTATAATCTGTATCATAATTTATGTATGTGGCATTAAAATGCCTCCACTGGAAACCATAAATAGGACCAAGATCTCTTTCTGCTAACATTTTTTTCTTAGACTCTTCGTCTTGCCCATACGGAGCTTTTTTAGGGTTAGCCCACTCATCCCAAATATGACTATTTCTGTCTTGTAGCCATTTTTTATCTGTTAGCCCATTTATAAAAAATTCTAATTCTGTTGCAATTAAACGCAATGGAACCTTTTTTGTTGTTAGTAATGGAAAACCTTTTGACATATCATGCTCAAATATAGCTCCAGCTATAGTATAAGCAGGTACTCCTTGACGAGTTGGAACTTTTTTACCTTCTTCTAATACTTTTTTTACAATATCTAAATATGCTCTCATAAATTAAATTATTTTATTATTAATATTCTTATAGATTGCATCAAATGTTATCACATAGTATAGTATACAAAAATATAAACATTATGGAAACAGACAAAAAACAATCAATTATTTACCCATATTTACCAGAAGGAAGTGAAATTTTTTATGTTACAGAAACTAATATTTATATTCAGGCTGCAAAAAAATTTGCTAAAGAAAATTCTCTAGACAAAATTGTTCCAACCGGTTCTGTTGTAGTAAAAGATAATAAGATTATTGGTTATGGAGCAAATGGTAGTGATTATCATAAAACTCATGAGTGTGAGAGAGTAAAAAATCACATTTCTACTGGTCAGGGGTATGAAATGTGTGAAGGGTGTCACCCTAAAAATCATGCTGAGAGTAAGGCAGTTCAAAGTGCATTAGATAATGGTTTTGATCCTAAGGGAGCAGATTTATATCTTTGGGGTCATCACTGGTGTTGCGAGCCGTGCTGGAAAGCAATGCTTAATTTTGGTATTAAAGATGTTTATTTAATGGAGGGAAGTGATATTTTATTTGATAGAACAAAAGAAGGAAATATCATTGGCCATCAATTTGATTAATAAAAAGCAAGCTCTAAAAGGTTTGCTTTTTTGTTTATGTCTCTTGTGGTAAAATTAACCTATTAATAATCTAATTTATCAACCATAATATGAAAGATAAACAAATAGAAAAACTCATTAAAGAAGAAGAGAAGAGACAGAAAAGCGTTATTAATTTAATTGCATCTGAAAATATTGTTTCAGATGATGTATTAAAAGCACTTGGCTCTAAGCTTACAAATAAATACGCAGAAGGTTACCCTGGTAAAAGATATTATGGTGGAAATCAAGTAGTTGATAAAGTTGAACTACTTTGTATGGAGAGAGCTTTAAAATTATTTAAATTAAAAAAAGAAAATTGGCATGTGAATGTTCAACCTCTTTCTGGAAGTCCAGCGAACTTTGCTCTTTACTCAGCTCTAGTTCCCGTTGGTGGAAAAATTATGGGCATGAAGCTTTCATCTGGGGGGCATCTTACTCATGGTCATCCTGCCTCAATGACTGGTAAATTATGGAAGCCATTACAATTTGAACTCGACAAAGAAACTGAAGTTATAGATTATGAGGCACTTAAAAAAATAGCCATGGCTGAAAAACCAGACATCATTGTTTGTGGTTTTACTGCCTACCCTAGAATTGTTGATTTTAAAAAGTTTAGAGAAATTGCTGATAGTTGTGGTGCTCTTCTTCATGCTGATATTTCTCACTTTGCTGGACTTGTAGCAGGAGGAGTATATCCATCACCATTTCCATATGCTGATTCTGTTATGATGACAGTTCATAAATCCCTTCGAGGTCCAAGACATGCACTTTTATTTGTCAAAAAAGACGAAAGAGAATTTGATAAAAAAATTGATAAAATGATAATACCAGGGCTCTTTGGTGGTCCACATGAGAATAGTATTGCAGCTACTGCTGTAGCTCTTCTTGAAGATTCTAAACCAGAATTTAAAATTTACGCTAAGCAAGTTGTAAAGAATGCAAAAGTATTAGCAAAAGAATTACAAAAGTTAGGATGGCATATTATTTCTGGAGGAACCGATTCGCATCTAATATTGATGGACACATGGATGAATGGAACAGGGATTCCTGGAAAAGAAGCAAGTGAAAAGCTTGAAAAAGCTGGAATTATTGTAAATATGAATACCATACCAGGAGATCCACGTGGAGTTATGGATCCATCTGGTATTCGACTTGGTACATATTCTGAAACAACAAGAGGAAGAAAAGAAGTAGATATGGTTAAATTAGCGGTTAAGATGGATAAAATATTAAGAGCAAAATAATCTATATGGATTTTAATAAACAAAAAAGACCAAAGGCTTGTGTTGGTGTTATGATTTTTAAAGATGGAAAAATATTGATTGGGAAAAGAAAAGAAACTGCTTCTCATGGTGCGGGGGAGTATTCATTTCCAGGTGGGCATATAGAAGGAGGTGAGTCTTTTACAGAAGCAGTGTTGAGAGAGACAGAAGAAGAATCAGGTATAAAAATAAAAAATTTAAAATTTCAATGTGTGATAAATACAGATGCATATAAAGGTCATCAAACAGTTCTAATTACTTTTGTAGCCGATTGGGAAAATGGAGAACCGATAGATTTTGAACATGAAAATATTGGAGATTGGCAATGGTATGATAAAGATAATCTACCTTCACCACTATTTATCCCAAGCAAACTAGTTATTGATTCATATACAACAGGAAAAAATTATTTTGATAAAGAATAATTTTATGCAAAGTGCACAATACAATAATAAAAAAATAATAAGAAAAACTAGATATAACTAATAATATTTTATAAGGAGACAAACTCTGCCATGGCAGAGTTTGTCTCCTGATTTGATTTTATTAAAATATTTTAGGTATTGATTATTTGTAAGGTTTTGCTAGTTTAAATATTTTAATGCATTTATCAAGTTTTATTTTTTTTAAATAATCATTAAATTCTTTTGGTAGGGGGTTGGGGCCTACCCATATACTTTTCTGGGCCATTACAAAGTTAAATTTTTTTAAATGCCAGCGTAACCATTCTCGATGTGCTTTCTTTTCTGTTGGTATATCAAACATTAGTAGTAGATCTCTTTTATTAGAGGTTCTTTCTAGTTTATCAAATTGCTTTAGTGAATCAAATTTTCTTTTTACATAGTCTTTTCCATATTTTGAAAGTACAATACCCGATAATTCTTTTTCAATTATATTTTTACTCCTGAGTCTGTTTATTGTTTTCTGTACGGTCTTTTTGGGATATTTATTAAATTTTGGAATACCAAAAATGTTTACCCTCATTCCCTTATAGTTGTATTCTGTATTCCAAAGTTCTGTTAGGATTTCGTTTACAATTGACATATATTTATATTATAAACTAAAAAATAAATGGAGACAAACTCTGCCATAGCAGAGTTTGTCTCCATTTGGGGAATGGGGTTAAATTGAGTATAATTAAAAATATAATTATGAAAAAAGAAAATCCTAAAAATATCACAAAAGTCGTTAAGATTAGTAGAAAAAATAAAGGGAAACTAATAGTAATTGATGGAACAGATGGAAGTGGAAAAGCTACACAAGTTGATTTTCTTATCAATAGACTTAAAAATGACGGATATGAAGTACGAATGGTAGATTTTCCTGAGTATTATAAAAATTTCTTTGGTGCTTTTGTTGGACATTGTCTTTCTGAACAGTATTATAATTTTATAAATGTTCATCCTAAAATAGCTTCAGTTTTATATGCCGCTGATAGGTTTGAATCAAAAGAAAAAATAGAATTATGGATTAAGAAAGGATATATCGTTATTGCTAATCGTTATGTAAGTGCTAATCAAATTCACCAAGGGGGAAAGATTAGTAGTATAAAAAAACGACAAGATTTTTTAAGATGGTTAGATGATATGGAATATAGAGTTTTTGGTATTCCAAGGCCTAATCTAGTATTTTACTTGAGTGTTCCAATTCCTTTTGTTAAAAAGTTGTTAAAAGAGAGAAATAAAAATAGTTCTCGGGCCTACTTAGGGAAGAAAAAAGACGTTCACGAAAAAGATATTAATTTTATGAATAATTCCTATAAAAGTGCTATGTGGTTAGCAAAAGATCAAGCTAATTGGTGTAAGGTTGATTGTGTTGTTAAAAATAAATTACGAACACGAGAAGATATTCATGAAGAGGTTTATCAAAACGTTTTGAAAGTTTTGAAATAATATGAAAATCAAAATTAAAAGATTAAAAGAGGGGGCAAAATTACCAACATATCATCATCCTGGAGATGTAGGCATGGATATATATTCAATGGAAAATTATACAATTCCACCCGGAGGTCATCATTTCTTTTTTCATGGTTTTGCTATGGAATTTCCAATAGGATATGCTGCCATTATAAAAGATAAAAGTAGTATTTCAAAAGCTGGACTCCACTCAATGGGTGGAGTATATGATGCAGGGTATAGAGGAGAGTATAATACACACCTAGTAAATCTAAGTGATGAACCTTATACTGTTGAAGAAGGAGATAAGGTGTCACAAATCGTTGTTATTCCTGTTGCTATTGCGGAAATTGAAGAAACTGATACATTAAGTGAATCAGCTCGTGGTGAAGGAGCTTTTGGTTCAACTGGAAAGAAGTAGAAAAATAAGAACTAGAAGATTCGCAAATTATATTCTAAAAAAAGTCTTCGGATGAGGGAGGATGAGGTGCCAGACATTTTTTTTATAAAATAATTTGCTAATCTTAAATTAAAAATGAAACAGCAGATAGAAAAATTAATACAGGAAGCACTGAAAAACTTAAATATTGAAGGAAGTAATTTTACTGTTGAACATCCCGCAGATTTGAAAATGGGTGATTATTCTACAAATGTTGCAATGGTTTGTGCTAAACATTTAAAAATTAACCCTAAGGACTTGTCTGAAAAAATTAAATTAGAATTAGAAAAAATTTTACCAAAAGAAATTCAAAAAGTTGAAGTTGCAGGTCCTGGGTTTATAAACTTTTGTTTATCCAGAGAATTTTTTACAGATAGCATAAATAAAATTTTAGAAGAAAAAGATAATTGGGGTAAATCAAATATTCACTTCGGAAAAAAGATTCTTGTTGAACATTCAAGCCCAAACCTTTTTAAGCCGTTTCATATTGGGCATGTTATGAATGAAACAATAGGTGAGTCTATAAGTAGGCTTGCTAAATTTTCTGGTGCAGATGTAGAAGTTATTTCTTTCCCTTCTGATATATCTCTTGGTATTGCAAAAGCTATTTTTATATTGTTAGAAAAAATAAAAACTGGATCCATCGATGTGGATAATGAAATTGTTGAATATGGTAATGCTTATGTTGAGGGAACTAAAAGATATGATGAAGATGAGAGTATTCATTCTAGAGTAAAGGAAATATCTGATAATTTATATTTTCAAAAACCATCAGACGAATGGGATTTGTATATTAAATGCAAGGCAATAAATATGAGTTACTTTGAACAGATTACAGCTATTCTCGGTTCAAAATTTGATGGATATATATATGAGAGTGAAGCTGGTGTAGTAGGGAAAGAAATGGTTATAAAATATACGCCAAGTATATTTACTAAAAGTGAGGGTGCTATTGTTTATATTCCCGATGAGTCAAAAAAATATATAAATACTGCCGTTTTCATAAATAGCCAAGGCAATCCTACTTATGAAGCTAAAGACTTAGGCCTATTAGATATTAAATTTGAAAAATACAATCCAGATTTATCTATATTTATTACTGACCATCAGCAGATTGCTCACTTTGCCGTAGTTTTAGATGCAACAGAGAAAATAAATAAAGAGTGGGTAGAGAAAAGTGTTCACCGAACTCATGGCCGTATGACCTTAAAGGGTCAAAAAATGTCTTCTCGTTTAGGTGGAGTTCCTCTCGCTAAGGATATTATTGACATAATTGTTGAAGATGTAAAAGAAAAATCAAAAGACTTAAGTAAAAAAGATTGTGAGATTGTGGCTATATCTGCTTTGAAGTTTACAATTCTTCGTGCTATGGCAGGGAAGAATATAAATTTTGATCCAGAAACTTCATTATCTTTTGAAGGAGATTCTGGTCCTTATATGCAATATAGTATCGTGAGAGCAAATTCGGTATTAGAGAAAGCGAATAATCTTGGATATAAAATTGATAAATATATTTCTTCAGATAAAGAAGAGACGGATTTCGAGAAAATGATTTGTAGATTTCCTTACATAGTAAGTCGGTCCACAGAAGAATGGGCACCTCATCATATTGTTGGGTATTTATTAGAACTTGCCCGTATGTTTAATGGCTGGTATGGAAATACAAAACTTATAGATGAAGAAAATGTGGATATGTTTTATAACATAGTGATAACGAAAGCTTTTGTTCAAACAATGAAAAATGGTCTCTATTTGCTCGGTATTGAAACTCCAGATAAAATGTAAAAACCTATAAGATACAGATAATTTTATCCATTGACAAGTTGGGTTTTTATGTGATATAATATAAAAAGGTAAAAAGCTGGCCTATAAAAAATAGCTTATATTTTTTGTTCTTTAAATTTTTAATTAAAAGGAGGAGTTTGTTATGAACGATTCAAAAAAGGTTACTCAAAAATTTCTTGGATTAAAAAGTGTAATTGATCCTTGGACTGAAGAAAAAGCCAAGATTTTACATTTTTATAGAACTTGTTTTAAAGATAAAAAATGGCAAAATCCAGATTTATCTCATCTGGTTCCAGAAGTTATACAGAACTTAAAACGCTTAGATTACGCTTTTCCAAAAATGAACCCCGTTATAGATGTGGCGTTCGATGCTTATGCTGATTTTTTTGGTAAAGATAAAGCATGGAAAGCTTGGAAAAAAATTTCTGAAGCAATGGATTATGCATCCATACAACCAAGACCAAAAGATGATTATTTTTATCTTCACGTTGGAGGCATTGAACCCGACATGCTCAACAAAAGTTATGATGATGGTGTCAACGAAGGCATTATCTTTATGACTCCCCTCGAAGGCATTATTTCAGCTTTTCGTCATCGTTTCGAGACTGGAAAGATGTATGATGTCATCGGAGTAACCAGACTTTCATCGCTCGATTGCGATGGTAAAGTTATGAACATGTGCAAGGACAGCGATGGCAGGTTCAGCGTGGACAGTTTCAATCGTGACTATGACCTCTCGAATAGCGGTTTTCGTCAGGCTTGTTTTAAAACCTTTTAACTTTTATATTGACCCCTTTTACGAATTTATTTTGTAAAAGGGGTTTTGTTATGTATACTGAAATCGGTTATTAAGTTGGTCTTTTAAAAAAGATATCAGCTTACCAATATTTAGAAACTGTCTGTGTGTAATTGGTGAATTAAATTAATATTCCAAACAAAGCCAGTGTGAGCTGGAGAACGCAGTATACTGTGAAAATTTTGAGTGTTTAAACTCCATGGTTTAATTTTCTTGCAAATAATGTTTTTGGTGTTATTATATAAATATATGTTGAGGTTATCACCTCAGGACCCATCTAAGATGGGTAAACATTGGGAAGAAATCTGACTAGGCAAGACCTAGTCGAAAGTAGAACCCTATAAATGAGTCTCGCATTTGCGGGAGAAACAAAGGTGGTACCACGAGTAGAAACTCGTCCTTGTATAACAATTTTTATTGTTGTATGTGGACGAGTTTTTTTATTTATTATTAAAATAAACGAATGTATACTTCATTAAATATCAAAATTTTTTCGGGTCCTCGGATTAGGGAGGACAAGGTGCCAGACCAGCTCAAAAATTTTATATTTAATTACGTACAATAAAAATATTATGGAAAATAAAAATCAAAAATCAAAGAACGCTGAGAGAGAAGAAGAAGTTTTAAAATTTTGGAAAGAAAAAAATATATTTCAGAAAAGTTTAGAAAAAGAATCACCAAATGGTGAATATGTTTTTTATGATGGTCCAGTTACTGCAAATTCTAAACCAGTTTTACACACAATGGAACCTTTTTCTTTTAAGGATGTTATCCCAAGATATAAAACTATGAGAGGTTTTCATGTTCGTCGAAAAGGAGGATGGGATACTCATGGGCTTCCTGTAGAGCTCCAAATTGAAAAGAAGCTCGGTTTTTCTTCAAAGAAAGATATTGAAGAATATGGAATTGCAAAATTTAATAAAGAATGTAAAGCAAGTGTTTGGGAATATATTCAATTATGGAAAGATTTTACAAGTAGAATGGGGTATTGGGCTGATCAGGATAATCCGTATGTAACTTGCCATAATGATTATATGGAATCTGTTTGGAATGTTATTAAAACTGCTAACGATAAAAATTTACTTTATAAAGATTATAAGGTGGTGCCTTGGTGTCCACGTTGTGGAACAACTCTTTCTTCTCATGAATTAGCTCAGGGTTATCAAGATGTAAAAGATTTGTCTGTTACTGCTAAATTTAAAGTAAAAGGCCAAGACAATACATATATTTTAGCTTGGACAACAACGCCTTGGACCTTACCTGGAAATGTGGCTCTTGCGGTAGGGAATAAAATTGATTATGTAAAAGTATTAGTAAATAGTGAAATTGGTATTCCTGAAAATAATCAAATAAAAAACTCTCTTTTAGGTGAATATTATTATATAGCAAAATCAAAAATAGGGATATTGGATGGAGTAATAAATAAAAGCGAGATTCAAAGTGAAAAAACACTTGAAAAAACAATAAGATATAAAATAATTGAAGAACTAAAAGGTTCTGATTTGGTTGGTTCGGAATATGAACCACTCTATCCATTTATGAGTGAGACTATTTCTGATGCTGAAAAACCAAAATTGGAATATGCTTTTAAAGTTTATGCAGCAGATTTTGTGACAGATGAAGATGGTACAGGAGTTGTTCATACTGCTGTAATGTATGGTGTTGATGATTTTGATTTAGGAACTAAAATTGGTTTACCTAAGCACCATTTAGTTGGTCTTGATGGAAAATATTTAGCAGGAACAGGACCTTTTGAAGGACGTTTTGTTCGTGATGAAGATGTTGCTATTGATATAATAAAAGATTTAGCTCATAGAGGACAGCTATTTAAGAAAGAAAAATATGAGCACTCATATCCACACTGTTGGAGATGTAAAACAGCTTTAATTTATTACGCTAGGGATTCTTGGTATATAAGGATGACAGCCTTGCGTGATGTAATGGTTAAAGAAAATCAAGAAATAAATTGGGAGCCTTCGTATATAAAAGATGGGCGTTTCGGTGAATGGTTGAAAGATATAAAAGATTGGGCTATTTCACGTGAGAGATATTGGGGAACCCCACTTCCTGTTTGGTCATGTAATACATGTAAGAATTTTGAAGTTATTGGAAGTATTTCTGATTTAAAATCAAAAACTAAAAAATCTGGGAATAAATATTTTGTCATGAGACACGGCGAAGCAGAAAATAATTTAAATGATTTAGTTAGTACTGCCTTTAATGACCAAGACCGTCTTACTGAAAAAGGGAAGGAACAGGTAAAAGAATCAGCCTTAAGACTAAAAGAAAAAAATATTGATTATATTTTAACTTCACCATTTGTTAGAACTACGGAAACATCCGAGATAGTTGCTTCTGTTTTGGGTCTCGATGAAAGTAAAGTAATTGTTGATGATAGACTTCATGAAATGTCATTACCAGAATATGAAGGACAAAAATGGAGTGATTACCATAAAACTTATCCAAATACAGTAGAATTTTTTTCTCACAAAGATGATGGCAATGAATCATATAATGATGTAAAGAAAAGAACAATGAATTTTCTTTATGATATTGATACTAAATATACAGGTAAAAATATTTTAGTTGTTACTCATGGTGGGCCGGCGTGGTTAGCTGTTGCTGGATGTCGTGGACTTTCGGCTCAAGAGTCTTTGAATATGATTAAAAATTTTAATTATCTTTTAAATGCTCAATTTGAAGAATTAGACTTTGTTCCAATATCACATAATGAAGACTATGAACTTGATTTACACCGTCCATATATAGATGAGGTAAAACTTGTTTGTGCTTGTGGTGGAAATTTAGAACGAACAAAAGATGTTATGGATGTTTGGCTTGATTCTGGAGCTATGCCTTTTGCTCAGGATCACTATCCATTTGAGAATAAAGAATTAGTTGAAGGGAAGGGTTACCCTGCAGATTTTATTAGTGAAGCTATTGATCAAACTCGGGGTTGGTTTTATACACTTCATGCTGTTGGTAATATAATGGGACGTGGAAAAGCATACAAGAATGTAATTTGTTTGGGTCATTTACTTGATGCAAACGGCAAGAAGATGAGTAAGTCACTCGGTAATATTGTTGACCCTTGGATAATGATGAATAAATATGGAGTTGATTCGCTTCGCCTTTGGATGTATTCTGTCAATCAGCCTGGTGAACCAAAAAACTTTGACGAGAAAACAGTTTCAGAATTGAATAATAAGATTTTTAATCTTTTGTATAATGTTCTTGCTTTTTATGATTTATATAGAAATAAAAATTTAGAAAATAATATAGATGATTTGGAAAGTAAAAATATCTTAGATAAATGGATTATAGCCCGCTTAAATAAACTTTTGGTAGATACGACTAATTATATTGAGACTTATAAAATATTAGAACCAGTCAGGGCTTTTCGTGAATTTATCGATGAACTTTCTACTTGGTATGTTCGTCGTTCACGTGAGAAATTAAAAGATGGAGATATAGAGGCTAAACAAACTTTATATTACGTTATTAAAACATTAATAAAAATAATGGCTCCTTTCACTCCGTTTACATCTGAAGATATTTGGCAGAAATTAAAAGGTGACAATGACAAAGAAAGTATCCATTTGATTGATTGGCCTGTCGTTCAATTTAAAATTGAAAACGAGGAATCAATAATTAATGATATGAAAAAGGCTAGGGAGATAATAACTCTTGGATTAGAGGCTCGCCAAAAAGCAGGAATAAAAGTTCGTCAGCCACTTAGCGCTTTGATTATTAAAAATTATGAATTAGACAAAGAATATACTCAGATTATAAAAGAAGAATTAAATATAAAAATGGTAGTCGTAGATGATAAAATACAAGAGGAAGTAAAAATTAATACAGAAATATCCTTAGAATTAAAGCAGGAAGGGCAATATCGGGAGCTTGTTCGGGCAATTCAAGATAAACGTAAGTTAACAGGCTTAAGTCCAAGCGATGTTATTAGCCTTGAGATAGAAGCTGGAGTAAAAGAACAAGAAATATTGAATCTATTTAAGGATGATTTATTAAAAACAGTTGGGGCTAAGGAAATTAATTTTAAGGAAAACGAAGGAATAGAAATTGTGATTGATGATTTGGTTTTTAAGATTAATTTTTAAGAATAATTTTTCTTGGGGAATTTTATGAATTCTAATATAAAAAAATTAGTTATATTTGATTTTGATGGGGTGCTGGTAAACACACTTAATTTTTCATTTGCTATTCATAAGAATCTAAATAATGATTTAACTTGGGAAAAATTTCAAGATTTTTCTAATGGTAATTTTCATGATGGAATAGGAAAAGCGATGAAAGAAGAATCATATACCATTCCGAATAATTGGGACGAATTATATGATAGTAATATTAAAAAATTAACAATAAGTGATGTTTTAAATAATTCAATAAAATTTCTCTCTCAAACAAATCATTTAGTTGTTGTTTCCTCTTCTGGTAGTAATTCCATTGCTAATTTTTTAGTAAAGGAAAAAGTTAGGGAATATTTTGAAGATATTTTAGGCGCAGATGTTAGTCGGAGTAAAATAGTAAAAATTAATTATGTTTTAGAAAAATATAAAATAAAACCTACGGACGCTGTATTTATTACTGATTCTCTTGGTGATATTTTAGAAGGTAATAAATGTGGAATTTTATCTATTGGTGTTACTTGGGGAACTCATTCCAGAGAGACTCTTTCAAAAGGGAATCCTGTAGCTATAATTGATGACCCTCGTGACCTGGTCAACATAATAGTAGATGTGTTAAAATAAGGTTTATATTATTAATTTATGTTTTACATATAAAAGTATATGGGAAAAGAAAAATTTGTACTCAAGACTGATGAAGAAAGGGGAGATGAACAGTTGGTTGATGGAAATGATAAATTAAAAAAGTCTTTTGTTCCAGTAGAAGAAATATCTGCGTCATATAAAGATAGCGAAGATGAACTTGCTGAAAAAATAGACAATAATAGTCTAGAAGAAAAAACACCCAAAGGTTATAGTAAGAAAGAAGAAATAAAAAAAACAAAAAATTATTGATGAAAAAAAGAATGAAATTATCGGGTTTCTCCAAAATAATGAAGGAGTCGCTCATGTTGGACCTGATTTTCCTGTTGTTGATAATGGCTTAGATTATAATTCTTCTGAGTTAAAAGAAGGGGTTAATGATGAAATTATATTAGACCCCAAAATAGAAAATTTTAAAAACAAACCAACGTTTCTTTCAATAACTAAAGGATTATTAGATAAACTACCTTGGAGTATTGATCCTCGAAAATATATAAAAAATAGCAAAGGAAAAGGACAAGATAATATAAAAACTTTTAGTGATGATAAAAAAGAAAGATCTTCAAGTAAAGAAGTTAGAGAAATATGGCACGGTGAATTAAAGGAGAATCCGGAATAAACCCCTTAGGAGTAGAATATTTTTTCTTAAAAATCAAAACAAACCCTAGCAAATGCTAGGGTTTGTTTTGATTTTATAAATTATGGTAAAATAGAAATATGAAAAAAGTATTTATGATTCATGGTTTTAGAGGAGAGCCAAATGGAGGGTGGAGACCTTGGCTTATGAGAGAATTGGCAAAAAACGATATATATGCCTGTGCCTTGCCGATGCCAACTCCAGATATACCCATTAAAGAAGAATGGGTAAAAACTATTTCTCTATCTATCGGTGAACCTAATGCGGAAATATTTTTAGTAGGGCACTCTCTTGGAGTATCGGCAATTTTAAGATATTTGGAAAAATTAAAAATAGGAGAAAAAATTGGTGGTGCTGTTCTTGTGTCTGGGCCTCTTCATAAAATTCAAAAAAATGGTTATGAAAGTGTGAATAATTTTTTAGAGGCGCCATTTAATTTTGAACAAATTAAAAATATTTGTGAAAATTTTACTGTAATTCACGGCAATGATGACCCCAATGTACCGTTCACAGAGGCAGAAGAACTTTCTGGTATACTTTCATGTGATTTGATATCGGTTCCAGACGGTAAACACCTAAATGGTTCAGCTGGAATTTATGAACTCCCTCAAGCTTTGGATGCTATAAAAAAAATGATTTAACATGCATCACATATATCATACAAATGGATTTATATTAGGGTCACGAAATACTGGCGAAGCAAATAAAATGCTCGTTATTTATACTCGCGAAATGGGTTTAATTCGGGCTGCGGTTCAGGGAATTAGACTTCATAAATCTAAACTTCGTTTTTCTCTCCAAGATTTTTGCCATGTAAAAATTGACCTTGTTCGAGGTCGAGATATTTGGCGTGTGACTTCAGCTAAATCAATATCTTCCTTTCCTTTTGCTCGAAGTAATCGGCAATCATTAGTTCTGGTTGCTCGAGTTTCAAAACTTATTGAAAGACTTTGTGATGGAGAAGAATCAAATGAGAAAATATTTGATGAGTTTATCCAAGCCTTGTATATCTTAGATGATACAGAAATTTCAAAATCATCACGTGAGGCCTTGGAACTTCATCTTGTTTTAAGGATTTTAAATACGCTTGGTTATGTTGGAGAGTCAGATATGCTTGCTCAATATCTAGGAGAATCATTTGATCAGAATTTAACAGAGTTATTACTCAAAGAAAAACAGTCAATAATATCACACATAAATAAAGCTTTAAACGAGAGTCAACTTTAAAATTTTATGTTACAATATTAAGTATGTTAGAAAATGATCATAAAATTGAAGATATTAAGCGTCGCCTTTATGAACGTGAAGATACTGTTACTCATCGAAGTAGGGAAGGAGTATTACACCCAATAAATCACATCGTCGAGCCTGAATGGAAAGATGAAGAGAATAATTCTATGGGTAATATAAAAAAAACAAAAACATCAATTTTTAAAAAATTCTTTATTGTCTCGATAGTTTTTTTTCTTGGGGCTATGGGTTTTGCCACTTATATGTTCACAACAGGTAAGACTTCTGTTTCGAGTGACAATATTGACATTACTGTTATTGGTAATGCTTTTACTAAAGGAGGAGAGGAACTGCCTTTGCAAATCGAAATTACAAACCGTAACAAAACAAGCATTGAACTTTCAAACTTAATAATTTCTTATCCAAATGGAGCAAGTGACAATGAAGCTGATTATATTAGGTTGCCACGTATCTCAGTTGGAACAGTTAAGGCAGGTGAAACTATAACTAAAAATATAAAAGTAACTATTTTTGGCGATGAAAGATCAAATCGTGATATAAAGATAGATTTGGAATATCACCCAGAAGGTTCAAATGCTATTTTTACAAAGGAAAAAATATACTCTGTAAATATTAGTTCAGCTCCACTATCACTAACTGTTGACGCACCAGAGACGGTCACATCAGATCAATCTGTCTCATTTAAAGTAACAGCTACTTTAAATACTTCTCTTCCTAATGGTGATACTGTAATGCAGTTAACTTACCCAAATAATTTTATTTATGAGAGTGCTACACCTCTTCCTTCTTTTGGTAATTCTGTTTGGAATTTAGATGCACTTAGTTTAACAAATCCAGTTTCTGTTGTTGTAACAGGAAGAATTGTTGGGCAGGATCAAGAACAGCAAGTCTTTCATGTTTATGCTGGAACAACAAATCCAACCGACAAGGCGACAGTTAAATTAGTTTATAATTCACTATTGCATATGATTACAATAGTAAAACCATTTATTGAGGCGAATATTATTGTTGATAATTCTGTTTCTCCGGGGGATAAAGTAAATGGAAGAATAATGTGGACCAATAATTTATCTACAAGGATTACAGATGCAGAAATTATTTTAAATGTAAGTGGTAATGCTTTTGATAAAAAATCTATTAGTTCATTTGAGGGATTTTTTGATTCTGCAAAAAACCGTATTATTTGGGATAAAAATTCAAACCAAGATTTGGCTAGTATTGAACCAGGGGCGAAAGGGGAAGTCAGCTTTAGCTTATCAGCCCTTTCTTTAATTGGAGCTCAAAATTCTATTAAAGACCCACAAATTGTTTTAGATGTTAGTATTGGAGGACGACAACCAGCCCTTGGCTCAACTTATACAGATGTTAATAATTTTTCAAAGAAGATAGTTAAAATTTTATCAGATTTCCAAATAGCTTCATCTGCTTCATTCAAGTCAGGGGAGCTTCCTCCAAAAGCAGAAAATGAAACTAAATATAATATCACTTGGACATTGTCTAATTCTTCTAATGCGATTACTGGAGCTGTTGCCCGTTCTATTTTACCTATTTATGTTAAATGGGTTGGAGCAATTTCAAATGGAGAGAACATTACTTATAATCAGGTGACACGTGAAGTTATTTGGAATATTGGTAATGTTAAACCAAATACTGGTTCTGTTACTAATCGTGAAGCTGTATTTACGTTGTCACTCAATCCATCCCTTTCTCAAGTTGGAAGTACCCCGCAATTAATGAAAGAATTATATCTGACAGGAAAGGATACATATACGGTGACAGATATAAATATTAAGCGAAATGCCATTAGTACTTTAATTTCAGATGACCCAAACTTCCAATCAGGACAAGAACGTGTTATACAATAGTATATGGATAAAAAAGAAAACAAATTAATGGAAAATATTATTTCTCTCAGTAAACGCCGTGGTTTTGTTTTTCCTTCTTCTGAGATATATGGTGGGATGGCAGGTGTCTATGATTATGGTCATTATGGTGTTTTACTTAAAGATAATATTAAAAATGAATGGCAGAAGCATATGATTCAATACCGTGAAGATATCGTTGGATTAGATAGTGCTATCTTTATGCATCCAAAGACTTGGGTCGCATCAGGCCATGTTGATGGCTTCAATGACCCTCAGGTTGATTGTCGTAATTGTAAATCTCGTTTTCGAGCTGACCACATACTTGAGGATTTTGGTATTCAAGCTGATAAGGCAACTATTGCATTTATAAATGAAGAGCTCGATAAGCTCCGTGAAGAAAAGAAACTTGTCTGTCCAAATTGTGGTAAGGCTGAACTAACTCCCGCTCGTGTTTTTTCTATGATGGTAAAATCAAATCTTGGCTCACCAGTAGATACTCTTATAGAAGAAAATGTTGTCTATTTACGACCTGAGACTTGTGGTGGTATTTATCTTGAATACAAAAATACGATAGATAGTCTACACCCAAAATTACCATTTGGTATTGCTCAAGTAGGTAAAGCTTTCCGCAATGAAATTGCAGCTCGACAGTTTATTTTTCGAACTCGGGAATTTGAACAAATGGAAATGCAATATTTCCATGATCCAATTGATACAAAAATGATTTTTGATTCTTGGAAACAAACTCGATATGACTGGTATTTAGATTATGGTATTCCTGATGAGAAATTACGTTTTTATAAACATGAAAAACTCGCTCATTACGCAACTGATGCTTACGACATAGAATATGATTTTGCCTCTATGGGTGGATTTAAAGAAGTTGAAGGAATACATGCACGTGGTGATTGGGATTTATCTCAACACAGCAAATTCTCTGGAGTTACTCTCGATTATTTTGATGAAGAAAACAAAAAAAGATTTACTCCTCATATTGTTGAAACCTCTGTAGGTCTTGCTCGACTTTTCCTAATGTTCTTGGATAACGCCTATACTGAAATTCTTTCCGAAGAAGGAGAAACTCGAGTATTTCTAAAATTAGATCCAAAACTTGCACCTGTTAAGGTTGCAGTCTTTCCACTTTTGAAAAATAAGCCAGAACTTGTTTCTCAAGCTCATAATTTATATTTAGAACTTCGTAAGGAATTCATGTGTGAGTTTGATAATAATGGGAATATTGGCAAGCGATATAGAAGACAAGATGAAATTGGAACTCCTTGGTGTGTTGTTATAGATTTTGATACTCTTATGGATAATTCTGTTACGATTCGTGACCGTGATACAGGATTGCAAGAGAGAATTAAAAAAGAAGATGTTGTTTCTTATATAAAAGAAAAAATGAAGTAATAAAAATCTCCCCAAAACTCTAGTTTTGGGGAGATTTTTTAATGGTCTCAAAATATGCTAAAATGACTTTATGCAAAAAGCTATAAAAAAAATATACAAAAATGGACTTAGGGTTGTAACTATCCCAATGAAAGAAAATCCGACAGTTACTGTTCTTGTTTTGGTTGGAACAGGAAGTGATTACGAAATCAAAGAGATAAACGGTATTTCTCACTTTTTGGAGCATATGTGTTTTAAGGGGACAATAAAGAGGCCGACAGTTCAAGCTATTTCCCATGAATTAGATGCGCTAGGATGTCAGTATAATGCTTTCACTGGTCATGAATACACAGGTTACTATGCGAAAGGAGATTCAAAGAATTTTAAACAAATTTTTGATATTATTTCTGATATTTATTTAAATTCAACTTTTCCAGAAAAAGAAATGGAAAAAGAAAAAGGTGTAATTATTGAAGAAATAAATATGTATGAAGATATGCCACAGAGTCATGTTCAAGATTTATTTGCTTCAGTTTTATATGGAGACCAGCCTGCCGGTTGGAATATTGCTGGTCCAAAAGAAAATATAACAAAAATGGTTCGTGATAATTTTGTTGATTATAAGAACAAACATTATGTTGCTGAGAATACAGTCATAATTGTTGCTGGTAATATTACAAACGAAGATGCTTATAAAGAAGTATTAAAATATTTTAGTAGTGTTATCTCGACATTAAAAGTTAAAAAAATAAAAACAAAAGATATTCAAACTAAGCCAAACGTAATTGTTAAGTTTAAAGAAACTGATCAAACTCACTTTGTGTTAGGAGTAAGGACTTTTTCTTTTTTTGATGAAAGGAATACAACTCTCTCATTACTTTCTACTGTTTTAGGGGCAGGGATGAGTTCTAGGCTTTTTATTAAACTTCGAGAAGAAATGGGAGTAGCTTATTATGTTAGGGCTTATAATGAGCCATCTCTTGATCATGGGTCTTTTCAAATATCAGCTGGAGTTAATAATGCAAGAGTAGAAGAAGTCCTAAAAGAAATTATTAAAGAATGCAATCTTCTTATTAAAGAAGAAGTTTCAGAACGCGAATTAGAAAAAGTTAAATCATTTTTAATAGGGAATATGAAGTTATCTCTTGAAGCGACAGATGATATTGCGAATTTTTATGGTGGTCAGGAGTTGATGAAAAAAGAAATAAAAACTCTCGATGATAAAATAAAAGAAATAAAAAAAGTGACAGCCGATGATATCCAGAAAATGGCAAAAATAATATTTAAGACAAAGAATCTTAATCTTGCTATTATTGGACCGTATAAAGATAATTCTAAATTCCAAGAAATTCTTAAATTCTAGGCATATATTAGCTTTTTGTGTTAAAATAACCTTATGCAAGAAAATAGTAAGGATGTACGGATTTCTATTTCAAATGGCACCATAATCAGGGTTATGGTCTTTGGTTTGTTGCTATTTTTCCTTTTTAAATTAGTAAACCTAATACTAATTATTTTAACGTCTATTGTTATTGCTTCCTTTATTGGTTATGCGGTTAAAAAAATGAAGCGATTTGTTAAAAATCGTACTTTTGTGGTTGTTTTAATTTATATAATTTCTCTTAGTTTTATTATTGCCATATTATCAGTCTTTGCTCCAGTCTTTATTTCTGAAATGTCAGAACTAGTAAATCAACTTGGAAAATATATTCCAAATGGTAGTATTTTAAATAGTTTTCAAACTGATACTATCTCTGGAGCTAGAGATGTTGTTAGTAATATTTCTCATAACGCCTCAATATCTGATGTTGCAAAAAGTTTTCAAGGCCTTGTTTCTAGTACTTCTGGAGGGTTTCTGAGTATTTTGGGGTCGGCTTTTGGTGGAGTAATTAATTTTATTTTAATAATGGTTATTTCGTTTTATTTGTCGATAACAGATAAGGGAATAGAGAATTTCTTACGCGTAATTATTCCTGATACTTACGAAGAATACGTCATAAACTTATGGCAACGCACAGAACATAAAATCGGCCTCTGGATGCAAGGTCAATTACTCATGGGAGTTTTAGTTTCTGTTATTGCTTATTTGGGCCTTACTATTATTGGAGTTAAATATTCTTTAATTTTAGCTCTGATTATTATAGCCGCTGAACTTATCCCTTTTGGGTTAGTAGTAGCAACAATTCCTGCTGTTTTATTCGCTTATATTGATGGAGGAATTATTATTGCCGCTATTACTTGTGGTTTCTATCTTATTTTAGGACAATTTGAAACATACTTGATTTATCCTTTAATTGTTAAAAGGGCCATAGGCATATCACCCTTAGTTGTTATTTTATCAGTCTTAATTGGAGCAGAACTAGCAGGGTTTTGGGGAGTCATCTTAGGTATTCCGTTTTCAGTTTGTCTATTTGAATTTTTAGATGATCTAGAAAAAAAGAAAATTCTCGCACATAACTCATAAAAATATATGAATAAAATTTTTTACCTTACAACAACACTACCTTACGTAAATGCGCCTCTACACATGGGTCATGCTCTTGAGTTTGTTAGAGCTGATACTATTGCTCGCTATAAAAAGCTTCAAGGGTATGATGTCTTTTTTAATACAGGTACTGATGAGCATGGAATGAAAATTTACGAGAAGGCAAAAGAGGGAAAGATGGAGGCTCAAGAATTTGTTGATTTAGGTTTTGATACTTTCAAAAAACAAATTCAGATGTTTGGAATAAGTTCTGATATTCATTATATTCGTACGACCGACCCTAAACATATAGAAGCAGTTCAGGAATTTTGGAATAGAGTAAGAGATAATGGATATATTTACAAAAAGAATTATGAGGCTAAATACTGTATGGGTTGCGAAAGTGAGAAGACAGACAGTGAACTTGTAGAAGGACGCTGTGTAGACCATCCAACCATGGAGCTAAAATTGATAAATGAAGAAAATTATTTTTTTAAATATTCTTTGTTTGGAGATAAACTTTTAAAATTTTACGATGAGAATCCAAATTTTGTTATCCCGGATTTTCGTTTTAATGAAATAAAAAATTTTGTTAAGAGTGGTTTGCAGGATTTTTCAATTTCTCGTCTGAAAGAGAAAATGCCATGGGGAATAGCAGTACCAGGAGATAATACACAAGTCATGTATGTCTGGTTTGATGCCTTAGTGAATTATATTTCAACACTTGGATGGCCGGAAGAAAAAGGTAATTTTGAAAAATATTGGGTAAATGGAAACCCAACACAGTATTGTGGTAAAGATAATACTCGTTTTCAGGCAGCAATGTGGCAAGCGATGCTTATGGCAGCAGACTTACCTAATTCGTATCAAATAATTGTTAATGGGCATATAACAGCTGAAGGTGGTATTAGAATGTCAAAAAGTCTTGGTAATGGGGTAGACCCAAAATATATTGTAGATGAATATGGTATAGATGCGCTTCGATATTTTTTACTTCGAGAGGTTGGAAGTTTTGAGGATAGTCCTTTTACGATTGAGCGATTTAAAGATGCTTATAATTCAGGACTGGCAAATGGATTGGGAAATCTTACTAGTCGTATTATGACTATGGCAGAAAAACATCTTGAATCAAAAGTTATTACTTCTGAATATTTGGATGATAAAAAAGAATATTGGGATAAATTTGAATTAAAAAATATTATGGATTTAACTTGGAGTTTTATTGGAGACCTTGATGAATATATTCAAATTAATCAGCCTTTTAAAATTATAAAGGTAGATGAACAAGCTGGGAAGGAGCACATAAAAATTCTTGTACAAAAATTATCAATTATTGCACAACGTCTAATTCCTATTATGCCTGAAACTGCAGAGAAAATTTTGAACTTAATTAAAGAAAATAAAAAACCAGAAACTCCATTGTTTTTGAGAAAGTAATATGCCTAAATATATAGACATACATTCACATGTGAACTTCAAGATATTCGATGAAGATCGAGAGGATGTTATTTCTCGTGCCAAAGATCAGGATACTTGGATGATTAATGTCGGGACACAGTTTGATACTTCAAAAAAAGCAGTTGAAATGACAAACGATTATGAAGGGGTGTACGCAACTATTGGACTTCATCCGATTCATACAAGTAGCTCATATCACGATGAAGAAGAACTGGGTCATGAAGGGGAGGAATTTACTTCGCGTGGAGAAATTTTCGACCATTATAAATATAAAGAGCTTGCCGGGAAGGGGAAAGTTGTGGCTATTGGCGAATGTGGATTAGACTATTTTCATTTGGGAGAGGAAACAATCGAAAGGCAGAAAGTCGCTTTTGTCTCTCAGATTGAACTTGCGAATGAACTTAATATTCCGTTGATGCTTCATATTAGAAATAATGATGAAGATTTAAATACAAATGCATATCAAGATGCCTTAGACATTCTTAAAAAATATTCAAAAGTTAAAGGGGTATCCCATTTCTTTGCTGGGACCTTGAGTGACGCTCTGGCTTTTATTGATTTTGGTTTTTACATCTCATTTGCCGGGGTAATAACTTATCCACCAAGGAAGAATTTTTCAAGGAGTGTTGATTATAATAATATTATTAAAGAATTACCTCTTGATATGATAATGGTTGATACGGATAGTCCTTATGTTGCTCCAATGCCACATAGGGGGAAAAGAAATGAGCCTATTTATGTTTCGGATATTGTAAAAAAAATAGCAGAGATAAGGGGTTTATCTGAAGATGAGATTTCTAGCGCTATTGTTATAAATGCAAAAAAATTGTTCAATATCTAGTAAAATTCCCACACCCGGTGTGGGAATTTTAGGGGTGGACACTAGACAACAAATCTGTTAATATAACTCTACGTTTCGTTTGTCCCGACCCTGAAGTCGGTACACATAGGTCCATAGCGGAATGATATTAAAAGTAATAATTAGTGTATTTTGCATCGCGTCTTTGTTGATACTACGCTGTGTAATTTTACAAAATCAAATGGCTAAGATTAAAGAGGTTAAAGAAGTAGATGGTGATGTTGAGGTAACAGATGCCAAAACTTCTATTTATGAAGTTGGTTACATTATGATTCCAGGGATTGCTGAAGAAAACCTTGGAGGTGAAGTAACCGCATTTAAGGATTCTTTAGGAGAACAAGGAGCAGTCTTTATCTCTGACGAATATCCTAAAATGACAGAACTTGCGTATGAAATGTCTCGTTCAATTGAGAATAAGAAACAAAAGTTTTCGTATGGTTATTTCGGTTGGGTTAAATTTGAGGTTACTACAAATAACGCAAAGGTAATAAAAGAATCTTTAGATAAGAACGAAAAATTAGTTCGTTACCTTATGATTAAGACAGTTCGTGAAAGTACAATGTCTACAAAGCGTGCTTATGGTAAGCAAGATGGTTTCAAACGTCGTAGTGCACCAAAGACAGCAGAAGAATCAGCTCCAATAAACGAGGAAGTGATAGACAAGGAAATTGATGCCCTTGTGGTATAATTGAAGTATTAAAAATATATTTAAGTAGCATGTAGTATGTAGTTTTTAGTAAGGAAAAACCTTCTATTTCTACCTTCTACATTCTATATATTCACTTATGTATTTAAACAAAGCTATTCTTATTGGGAATCTAACTCGTGATCCAGAATTAAAAGCAATTGCTTCTGGAAATAAGGTTTGTACTTTTAGTATTGCTACTAATCGTACTTATAAAGATTCAAATGGTGTAAAACAAGAAAAAACAGATTTTCATAATATCGTAGTCTGGGGTAAAACCGCAGAAAACGTTGCTATGTATATGAAAAAAGGAAGTCAAATTTTAGTAGAAGGAAGAATGGAAACTCGTAGTTGGGACGATGCAGCTACAAATACTAAAAAGTATCGTACTGAAATAATCGCCGACACAGTTCAATTTGGATCTAAGAATACAAGTGCTCCAAGTTCATCTAGTTCATCAACTCCATCACCTAAAAAAGATAAAGAAGAAGAAATCGACACGATCGAATATCCAGAAGAGCAAATAAATGCTGAGGATATACCTTTCTAAAAAATTAAAAATTAAAATTAAGAATTATGAAACAAGATTATTTTTCATCAAATAACATAAAGCATATAGACTATAAGGATGTAGAATTGCTACGCAAATTTCTAACACCTTCTGCTCGTATGCAATCTCGACGTCGCACAGATGTGACCTCAAAAAATCAACGTAAATTAGCTATCGCAATTAAGCGCTCTCGCTTTATGGGATTGATTCCTTATATTGCTAAATAGATATAAGTACTAAGTAAAAGATACTATACATACAAAAATGCCCCCGCCTTCGGCGGGGGCATTTTGCTTTCTGCAACTATTTACTCACCCCTTGTGTGATATAATAAAACCATATTATTAAACCTCTCCTTACCCCTCAATACGAACTTTCGGAAAATTAACTTCTAATGATTCTACAAATATACCACACTCTTCCATCTTTACCTCAAAGGCAGTATGACCACCTAAAATCTCTCTAGGCTTATGATTAAAATAGTTTTCAA
>JBBRVK010000005.1:0-25197 GCA_038247045.1 Minisyncoccia bacterium
CTCTTTCTGCTAGTGTAATCATACGAATCAGACTATTGTGTTTTACTTGTTTTAACAAGTCCTCTTTGTCCTTAAATACTATATCTCTTTGTTTTGTTTGCATGTGTCCTTAGTGTCAATTGTATACTAACCCAGTGCAATTATTGCTATATATTTATAGTTCTGTTATAATAGTGCCCAGTAGTTAGATATGTCTTGGTTATTTGTTTCATTCTTCGTGTGAAAACATTGAGGTCTGTAAATGAAAATCGGAATAGCGATTACATTTATAAATTAGTTTTCTTCAAGTAGTGGATATGAAAGTATTGCTACAAGAAGCACATTGTCATATATGGCAAAAAAGTTATATGTTGGAGGTCTTCCTTACAAGACAGCCAACGACGAGTTAAAAGCTCTTTTTAGTACAGCAGGTGCGGTCTCATCAGCTACAGTTATTATGGATAAGATGACAGGCCGTTCAAAAGGCTTCGGTTTCGTAGAAATGGAAAACGATGCAGATGCAACTAAAGCGATCTCAATGTTTGACGGTAAAGATTTCGAAGGTCGCAATCTTACAGTTAACGAAGCTCGTCCAATGGAAGAACGCCCACAAGGTGGTTTCCGTGGAAACAGATAATTCTTTATCTAAAACAAAAATCCCCAACTCGAAAGAGTAGGGGATTTTTGTTAGTTGACAGACTTGTATTTGCGAGGTAATAAAAAAGAAAAAAATTCAGTCACAAATCAAAAATTAAATTTTATTAAAGTCATTTTACAAGTGGCTTTTTGTTTTTTACCCAGCTTACGCTATCGCGCGTTTTGGGTAAAATTTAGATATCAATAAATAATTGATATCTAAATTAATTTTATAGGTTCATCTTTTCATTAAATTATTGCTTTATGGGTTTATTTTTTATATTTTTACAGGCTCGCTTAATGAAAAATAGAATATAAATTCCTTTATCAAAAACTCCAAAAAACAAAGGTTCTTTGTTTGCCTAGTGATATATTTTGGCAAATCTTATGAAAAAGCAAGAACACTATAATCATCAGCAAAAAACAATTACTGGGTTTGCAAAATAGGCATTTTTTTGATATAGTTTCTATGTTCTTTTTAGTTTAATTAGAGATAAGAGCAGTTATTAGTAAAATATTCAGATATTGAGTGTTTATCTTAGTTGTGATTGCGTGTATAGTTCAGTGGTAGAACGCTGTCCTTAGAATATATCTATATTCTAAACAGTTTGCTAGTTCAAAATGAAATAAATTAATACTTTGGGTGCGTGTGTAGTTCAGTGGTAGAACGCTGTCCTGATAAGACAGAGGTCCTTGGTCCGATTCCAAGCACACGCACCCAGTGCAGTAATTTTTCATTTTGTAACTCGTTACTGTTTAAAAGACAGAGGCCTTGGTTCGATTCCAAGTACACACATAAAGGCTTATGGAGGCCTTTTATGTATGGAAAATAACAAACCAGAAAATAAAGAACCTTGGTGGAGAGAAGAAGTTGTGATGTTTGCAAAAGTATCAGCATATATTGCTTTCCCGATAATCACCGCATTAATTCTTGGTAAATATTTAGACAGCCAATTTGGTACATCACCCTGGATTTTCCTTAGTTTAACATTCCTTGCATTTCCAATATCACTACTTGCAATATGGAAAGGATTAACATCTTATCTTAAAAAATTAGAAGATGAAACAAAAGAGAAAAAATAATTTATGACTTTTACAGCAGACACAGAACAATTAAACAATACAGAGCTACAACCTTCTGTTGTTGTAGATAAAAAAGAATTAGGAACTAACCCTATTTCTAACGAAATAACCCAAGAATCTACATTATTTGCAGAACCTATTTATCATATTGGATCATTTACTGTTACAAATTCTCTATTCACTAGTTGGATTGTAGTATTTTTTCTAATTGTTATGTCTGTAATTATTAGATTTAAACTTAAACAAATACCTAAGGGAATCCAAAACCTATTTGAATTTATTATAGAAGGAGCAGAATCTCTTTGTGACCAAGTTACAAATGACCGTAGAATTACAAATAAGGCCTTCCCAATAGTTTTTACTATTTTTCTTATTGTTTTATTTAATAACTGGATAGGAATTCTTCCTTTTGGTGGTTTTGGACTTATAGAAATGGGAGAGCATGGAAAAGTATTTATACCTTTTATTCGTAGTGGAACTGCAGATATAAATGGGACATTACCACTTGCTATTATGTCAGTAATTGGTGCAAATATATTCGGAGTATTATCTATAGGACTATGGAAAACAATCAACAAATATGTTAATCTAAAAGCGCTTGGTGGTATATTTACCACCATTCGCAAAGACCCTATGGTTTTAATGACAGCTCCGATTATGTTTGCTGTTGGTTTTCTTGAGTTAATAGGTGAATTTGCAAAAGTAGCATCACTCTCTTTTCGTCTATTTGGAAATGTCTTTGCAGGAGAAGTATTACTTGCCTCAATGGGTGCAATCCTAGCTTATGCATTACCGACACCCTTCATTTTGCTTGAAGTTTTCATTGGAGTAATTCAAGCTTTCATCTTCGCAATCTTGACACTGGTGTATTACACCATCGCAAGTCAAGATCATGATGAAGAGCATGATGAAAAACATCACGCAAGTGAAGAAAATGTAGCAATCCCTGCACATTAATTAAAAGTAAAGGTCAATCATTATTAATTAATTTTTATAAAACATATGGAAATTGCAACACTCGCAAAAGCAATCGCAATCGGACTTGGTTCAATTGGACCTGCTATTGCTATTGGTATGATAGGATCCAAAGCTATGGAAGCTATCGGCCGCAACCCTGAAGCTTCAGGTAAAGTTTTTGTGCCAATGCTTATTGCTTCAGCTTTCGCTGAAGCCGTAGCCATCTACGCACTTGTTATCGCTTTCTCAATTAAATAGTTTTTGCTATTTACATCTAGTCAGTTGACTCTATATCAGCCTAAAATTTTCTATCAATTTTGGAGGATATCCAAGTGACTAGGAGTAAGGAGCTAATATCTTCTTTAATTCTTAATTCATAATTATTAATTCTTAATTATTTAAAAACATGGATTCATTTATCACAACATTTCATATCGACTGGAAAATCATAATAGCTCAAGCTATTAACTTTGTTATAGTTTTTCTCGTTCTATACTTTTTAGCTCTTAAGCCATTAAAAAAATTAATGTCTGAAAGAACAGAACGTATCGGAAGGGGAATAGAAGACGCCAAAACTAACGGTGAATTATTAGACAAAACAAAAAAAGAATATAACGATGTTTTAGTTAAAGCCAGAGAAGAAGCCCACACAATCTTCCAAGAAGGAAAACGTGAGGCTGATATTAAAAAAACAGAAATGCTAGCGAATGCCACCAAAGAAGTTGAAAATATCATAGCTAATGGTAAAAAAATCCTAGAAGGCGAAAAGAATAAGATGATTGAAGAAGCTAAAAATGAAATAGTATCACTCGTCGTAAAGGCAACAGAAAAATTACTCGAAACAAACGATAATAAAACTTTTGACGAAAAAATCTTGAATCAAATTAAGAAAATGTAAATAATATATGGCCAAGATATCTACTAACAATTTAGCTTATGCAATTTACGAATCTCTAAAAGATAAGGAGGGTATTCCTTTTGAAACTACAGTCTCAAATGTAATATCTTTAATAAGAGATAAACACATGATGGCAAAAAAGGATTTAATCTTAGAGGCCCTGCAAAAAATTATAGATAAAGAAGAAGAAACAGTAAGAGTTAAGGTTAGTACAAAAAATAAAATAAATGAAATTGAGTCTGATGATATAAAAGACTTTATTAAGAAAAAATATAAAGCAAAAATAGTAATCCTTGATGAGATTGAAAACCCAAAACTTCTCGGTGGTATCAAAATAGAAATCGGAGATGAAATAATAGATATGACTCTCAAAAACAAACTAAATCAATTACAAAATTATTTAATAACAAACTAATTATGACAAAGAATCACATTGTAGAAAATTTAAGAAAACAAATAGAAAAATTCAAGACTGACACAAAAGCTGAAAAAATTGGTCATGTTATTGAAGTTTTTGATGGTATATCTCGAGTCTCAGGATTATCTGATTTAAAAGCATCAGAAATGGTTACTTTTGCCAGTGGTGTTACTGGTGTTGCATTAAACCTAGAAGAAGATTCCGTCGGAGTTATTATTCTTGGAGATTTTTCTAAAATTAAAGAAGGGGAAGAAGTTAGAGCCACAGGTCAGATTCTTTCTGTTCCAGTTTCAGATTTACAAATAGGTAGAGTTCTTAACGCTCGAGGAGAACCAATCGATGGTAAGGGAGATATAAAAACAGATAAAAGAAACCCAATTGAAAAAGTTGCTCCTGGAGTTATTACTCGTCTATCAGTTGACCAACCAGTTCAAACTGGGATTAAAGCTATCGATGCTCTTATTCCTGTAGGACGTGGACAGCGTGAACTTATAATCGGCGACCGTCAAACAGGCAAGACTGCCATTGCTATTGATACAATCTTAAACCAAAAAGGACAAAATATGATTTGTGTTTATGTTTCAATTGGCCAAAAAGATTCTAAACTTCGTAAATTACAAACTAGATTAGAAGAGGGTGGCGCGATGGACTACACTATTATTGTCTCCGCAGGGGCTTCTGAGCCAGCATCTCTTGCTTATATTGCACCTTACACAGGTGTTTCTATTGCTGAATATTTTATGGATCAAGGTAAGGATGTTTTAATTATTTACGATGATCTTTCCAAACACGCAGTTGCATATCGTGAAATTTCACTTCTATTGCGTCGTCCTCCAGGCCGTGAAGCTTATCCTGGTGATGTTTTCTATTTACATTCCCGACTTCTAGAACGTGCTTGTCGTCGAAATAAAGAATACGGAGGTGGTTCTATTACAGCACTGCCTATTATCGAAACTCAAGCCGGCGACGTTTCAGCCTATATTCCAACAAATGTTATTTCTATTACTGACGGTCAAATATTTCTTGAAACTGATTTATTCTATAAAGGTATTCGCCCAGCCGTAAACGTTGGTCTCTCTGTTTCTCGTGTTGGTTCTTCTGCTCAAATAAAGGCCATGAAAAAAGTTGCTGGAACTCTTAAACTAGACTTAGCTTCATTCCGCGAGCTTGAAGCATTCTCACAGTTTGGTTCTGATCTTGATGAAGGAACAAAGAAGCAATTAGAGCGTGGTAAAAGAGCTGTTGAAATCCTCAAGCAACCTCAATATTCTCCAGTAGCAACAGAACGCCAAGTCGTTATTCTTTACGCACTTGTAAAAGGTTACACTGATACAATTCCACTTGATAAAATCAAAGAATTTGAAATTGGACTACAAGACTATGCTGAGACAAAAGCAAAAGTATTTATGAAAGAAGTTAGCGAGAAGAAAATGTGGACAGATGAAGGTGAAGCCGAAATTAAAAAAGTAATCGAGGAATTCGTTGAGAGTTTTAATAAATAAAAAATTATGGCAGGAACAAAAGAAATTAAACAAAGAATAAGAAGTGTTAAGAACACTAAAAAAATCACGAAAGCTATGGAGCTAGTGGCAGCTTCCAAGATGAAGCGTGCGGTTTCTCATGCTGTCTCATCACGATTATATGCTCATTATTCTTGGGATATTTTAGTTTCTTTATCTGAAAGACTTGAAGAAGTTACACATCCATTTTTTACAGAGAATGGTGGTAATAAAAATCTTGTAATATTGATTACTTCAAACAGTGGACTCTGCGGAGCTTATAATTCACAAATTATCAAAAAGACTATCTCGATGTTGAAAAATACCGATAATAATGATATTGATATAATTAGTGTTGGTAAAAAAGGTGATGGAGCAATGCGACGATTAGGTCAAAATATAATTGCATCATTTGTGGAAATGCCTGACAATTCTTCACTCACAGATATTATTCCACTTTCAAAATTAATCATAGGTGAGTATAAAAAAGGAATATATAAACATGTTTATGTTGCTTATACAGATTTTATTTCAGCTCTGAATCAAAAAGCAAATATCAAAAGACTTTTACCAGTATCGAAACAAGAATTAAAAGAACTCATTGAATCTATCGGAGAAGAAAAAAATAATGAGATAAAATCTAAAGTATCCGAATCTCCATACATCTTTGAGGGAGATATCAACATCCTCATAGAATCACTCGCAGAAAAACTTACTAGAATGCAGATATACCAGATGATTCTTGAATCAAGCGCTAGTGAACAATCCTCTCGAATGATGGCCATGAAAAATGCATCAGAGGCAGCAGGAGAAATGATTGAAGATCTAACTTTGGCTTTCAATAAAGCTCGTCAGGCAAACATCACCCAAGAAATTTCTGAAATTAGTGGAGGTATGGCATCAGTAGAGTAATAGAAAAATATTATTAAAAAATTATTATTAGCATTATTAAAATCATATGAATAAAACAGGTATAATCAAAAAAATAATCGGTCCAGTTGTTGACGTTCTTTTTGAAGGAAATGTTCCCGAAATATATAGTGCGTTAACTGTCTCAAACGGTGACAAAAAAGTTGTCCTTGAAGTTGAACAGCACATAGGCGGAGGAGTAATTCGTGCTGTCGCAATGGACTCAACAGATGGTCTTGCTCGTGGAATGGAAGTTACAAACACAGGATCCCCAATTTCAGTTCCAGTAGGCAAGGAAACCCTAGGAAGAATGTTTAACGTTCTTGGAGACACAATAGACGAAGGGAAGAGTGTATCGACAGAGATACGTTCATCTATTCACCGTAAGGCTCCTGAGTATGTCTCACAGGCTACTAAAGTTGAAATACTAGAGACGGGCATTAAAGTTATTGACTTGATTTGTCCTGTTTTAAAAGGTGGAAAAGTCGGACTATTCGGTGGTGCTGGGGTTGGTAAAACTGTTGTGATTCAAGAGCTCATTCACAATATTGCCTCAAATCATGGTGGATATTCTGTATTCGCTGGTGTTGGGGAACGTACTCGTGAAGGTAACGACCTGTATCACGAAATGAAAGAATCAGGGGTTCTTCCAAAAGTTGCCATGGTGTTTGGGCAAATGAATGAACCGCCTGGAGCTCGTCTTCGTGTGGCACTTTCAGGGTTAACTATGGCTGAATATTTCCGCGACCAAGAAAATAAAGACGTTCTATTTTTCATTGATAATATTTTCCGCTTTACTCAAGCAGGTTCTGAAGTATCAGCACTCCTAGGACGTATTCCTTCTGCTGTTGGTTACCAGCCAACTCTTTCAACAGAGATGGGAAACTTACAAGAAAGAATTACTTCTACTGATAAGGGTTCTGTTACTTCCGTGCAAGCAGTTTATGTGCCAGCAGATGACCTTACTGACCCAGCTCCAGCGACAACATTTTCACACTTAGACTCTACTGTTGTGCTTAACCGTTCACTTTCTGAAATAGGTATTTACCCAGCAGTTGATCCACTTGACTCTTCGTCAACAATTCTTGATCCACACATCGTCGGACGTGAGCACTACGATGTCGCTCGTGAAGTTCAACGAGTTCTACAACGTTATAAAGATTTACAAGATATTATTGCTATTCTAGGAATGGAAGAATTGTCAGATTCTGATAAAGAATTAGTATCGCGTGCACGTAAAATTCAAAAATTCTTATCACAACCATTTTTCGTTGCTGAACAATTTACAGGAACAGCAGGAGCGTACGTTCCACTTAGTGAGACGATCCGTTCATTCAAGGAAATATTAGAAGGTAAACATGACGACAAGTCTGAAGGAGAATTTTACATGAAGGGAGCAATCTAACAACTATCAGGCACTAGATTTTAGGTTATTAGTAAAACACTAAAGCCTAAAGACTAAGGCTTAACTACCTATGTCAACAAAACTATTAAAACTTAAAATTGTCACCCCAGAAAAACTTATCCTAGATGAATTGGTTGAATCAGTAACATTACCTTCAACTGAAGGGGAAATTACAATCCTACCAGAGCATGTATCATTGATAGCAGGACTTGCATCGGGAGATATAGTCGCTCGTGTTGGAAATGATGTAATTCCTATGGCTGTTGTTGGTGGATTCATTGAAGTAAAAAACAATCTAGATGGACAAACAGAAGTTGCAATTTTGGCAGATTTTGCAATATCTGTTAAAGATATTACGGATGAATCAATACAAAAGGCAATCTTAAAATCAGAAGAATTAAAAAAACAAGCTGAAAATAATGAAATTGTTGACTTTGAACGCTTCGAAGGAGAGCTCGAACGTTCAGTTACAAGAATTAAAATTGCTAATAAATGGAAGACAAGAAAATATAGAAAATAAAATAGGAGCTAAAAAATCCCTTCACTTTTAAAGTGAAGGGATTTTTTTAATTCTGCTGAGAAGGGGTTCCCCTAATCATCATTTTATATCTATCATCAATAGATGATATCGCATAAACAGACAAATTAAAAAATTCATGATATATAAGAACAAAAGGAACCTGAAATTTGCCGTCAAAATAACCATACATAATCCAATTGTCTTCGGTGCATAACATAAAAAAATGATCAATGATTCTCCTTACACATAAAGCTTTTAGTCTTTCTTCAATGTTACTATTTAGACCATCATCATAATTATCTTCTTCTGTTTCTGGGATTTTTTCTTCTGAACAATCTAGAGGCATAAATACTGAGGTAATAACTATATTTGTTTCTAGTTCTTCTTTATTATCATAATTAATAATAATTCCAGTAGTTCTCAGTACACTTACATCATTATTATCCTTTTCTGAAAATGAAGCCAACTGATCAAGATCAAAATCTACTTCAATTGTATTGATTAAGGGTATTTCTCTTATCATATCTTTAGTTTTAATGGGTTACATTTTTCTTTAAATTACCATAATTATACAAATAGGTCAAAATTGTATAAATACTTAATATGTGTGATAATATTACACAGTAAATTAATTATAAATATATCTAAAAATTATGAGGACACTTGAAAAAAAATTATACAGAAGTAAAGACAATAAAGTTATTTTGGGGGTTATGGGAGGACTTGGTGAATATTTTGATATAGACCCAGTACTATTACGAGTCTTCTATGTTGTTATTAGTATTTTTACCGCAGTTTTTCCAGGAATAATTGCATATATTTTAATGGCGGCAGTCATGCCTTACAAACCTGAGAATAAAAATTCTCAAGCTGATTCTTCTGAAACAAAATAATATGTTAACTCTTGAATTCTTAAGGCATTTCCGTTTTGCTGGATATGCAATTTTTGATTTAACTTTATCTTTTTTGGGTATTTATTTACTCTCATCATATTTATCAAAAATCTTTTTAAGAATTAAAATTATTATACCAAAAATTAATTGGATATTTTTAACATTACCACTTGGAATCTTATTTCATATAATATTTGGAACTTTTACTCCAATGACTTTAAATTTTCTCGATCCACAGAGCCATTATTATTTAAAAATACTTATTATAATATTATTAATATTTGGATTAAGAAAAATTAAAATATCAAATAAAAATTAATAAATATATTCTGTAAAATGTGGTAAGATATAAATATGAAAAATAACAAAAATAAAGAATTAATAAAAAGTATTATAATTATTGTAGTAGCAATATTAGTTGTTATCGCCTTTATTTATATATCAAAATCAAGTAGGGAAGAATTGATAAATACTGAAATTCCTATAAATACATTGGAAAATAACAAGATTACTGATATTTCTACTCAAAATAATTATATTTTACCAGTAAATACCGAAGCAAATACTGTTCTAGGAAATGAAGAAAACCTACCAATAAAACCTACAGGGACCACGATAAATGTAAACAAAATATCTTGTGAGAGTAAGGGTGGAACTTGGTATACAGATAACAATGTTTGTGAAATAAATTCACTAAGCGAAAATGAATGTACCACAAATGGTGGAGAGTTTAACAGTTGCGCTTCTGCTTGTCGTCACAACCCAAAAGCGGAAATATGTACAATGCAATGTGTTCTAACTTGTACTTTTAAATAATTAATTTTACAAAAAGTATTGCAAAGACATTACAGTTTGATATAATAGTATCTACATTATTAATAATTTAGGAATGTAAAATAAATTTGAAATTAAAATAAAATATTTTCAGATGAATTATGAATCTTAGTAATTCTTGCAATCCTTAAATAATTTATGGCAAAAGGAGTAAGTCACAAAAAAGAAGTTAAAAAAGCTAAAAAAGTAGTTAAGAAATAATTACACTCACAAAATCCAAACATATAGTTTGGATTTTGTTTTAATGAGAAATCAAAAAACATGAAGCATTTTAGTATCAATAATTATTTTAATATCTTTTTACGCCCTAAAAAACGTCGAAAAATTGTTAAGAAAACGAATACACGATATTTAAAAAATAAAGAGCGAGCAAGAGAGCTTGTGGCAGAACGCCTGCTATACTGGAATGAATCATATAAATTTAAATATAAAAGAGTTTTTATTAAAAACCAAAAAACTCGCTGGGGAAGTTGTTCAAAAAATGGAAATTTAAATTTCAGTTACAAAATTTTATTTTTACCAGATAGATTGATTGACTATATTATAGTACATGAACTATGCCATCTAGGAGAATTTAATCATTCAAAAGATTTTTGGGCACTTGTTGAAAAAACTATAGTTAATTACGTTGAACTTAAAAATGAACTAAAAACTCATGGTGCAATTTATGTTTCGCCTAAAATTCAAAATAAATATTAAAATATTCGCTTTTTTAGTGAATTTCGGGTAGTATATATTCTTATATGTCTAACGGAGAAGTTATAATAAGATTTGAAAAAATCTCTTTTGAATATGGGCAGAATAAACACATTCTTGATAATGTGGATTTTTCTGTTCGCTGTGGGATGAAAGTAACGGTTATGGGCCAAAATGGAGCTGGAAAAAGTACCATGTTTGGTCTTATAACGGGAGATCTTACCCCTGAAGATGGTTTTGTTCATATAACCCAAAGGGCAACAATAGCACTTTCTCGACAAGTAATCCCAAGAGCTGATCTCGATCTTACAGTCAGAGAGTTCTTTGAAAAATGCTTCAAAACAAAAATATATGATATTGACCCTCGAATCAATAATGTTCTTGAAATAGTAAATATGCTCGGTCACGAAAAAGTACACGAAAGAATTATAAAATCTTTTTCTGGTGGTCAACAAGCACGACTACTTCTTGCTTCGGCTCTTATTCAAGAACCTGATATTTTACTTCTCGATGAACCCACAAATAATCTAGATAAAGAAGGGATTAAACATCTAACTGAATTCTTAGTTAAATATAAAAAAACAGTAATTGTTATTTCCCACGATGCACAATTCCTTAATGCTTTTACAGATGCAGTTTTATACCTTGATGTTTATACTAAAAAAATCGAACAATATGTCGGTAACTATACAGATGTCCGAGACCAAATCGCCGCAAGGATGGAGCGTGAAAACAGAAAGAATGCTTTATTATCTAAAGAAATACAAGCGAAGAAAGATCAAGCAAATGCTTTTGCAATGAAAGGAGGAAATCTTCGTGCTGTAGCGAAAAGAATGCGAGAACTTGCTGAACAACTCGAAGAAGATAAAGTTGATGTTCGTAAGGAAGATAAAACTATTAGAAATTTTACAATTCCATTTCAAGAAGATATGACAGGCGATATTCTAACTCTTTCTGCAGTTTCAATTTTAAAAAAACACAAACCAACTATTCGTAAGGTCAACATTAAATTACGTAGAAACAAACATCTACTACTCTCAGGTCCTAATGGTATTGGTAAAAGTACACTTCTAGAATCACTGGCTCACGGAAGAGCTATAGGAGGACTGATTGGTGAAGGTGTTCGAGTTGGATATTACCGTCAAGATTTCTCAACTTTAGATTTTAACCAAACAGTTTTTGAATCACTAGCTGATGTAATGCGTATAGTTTTAGGTAGAGTGGATGAAGAAAGATTACGAGCTGTGGCAGCAGGATTCTTAATTACTGGAGATATGGTTCACACTCGAATTGGAAGTTTATCTGAAGGACAAAAGGGTCTTGTTGCTTTTGCTCGTTTAGTTATTGAAAAGCCGGGACTACTTATACTAGATGAACCAACAAACCATATAAACTTCAGACATTTGCCTGTTATTGCTAAGGCTCTTGACCAATATCAAGGAGCTATGATTCTCGTGTCGCACGTTCCAGAATTTGTAAAACAAATACGTATAGATGAAATCCTAGACTTAGATATGAAATAAAACCAAAGTATATAATACTTTGGTTTTTCATTAATTCTTCATTTATATAATATAATATATAAAGAATAATAATTTAATTGGTATATAATATATTTATGATTAAAGAAAACACAAAAGCCTTAGGTTTTAATCTTTTAGATCAAGATAAAAAAGAAATAAAACTATCTGATTATCAAAATGATAATGTCCTTCTTTATTTTTACCCCAAAGATGATACTCCAGGATGCACGAAAGAAGCTTGTATGATTACAGAAGTTTATGATGATTTTAAAAAAAATAATATTGTAGTACTTGGAGTTTCATCTGATACACCAGAGAGTCATGTTAAGTTTCGCGCTAAATATAATCTTCCTTTTGCATTATTATCAGATGTAGATAAAAAAGTTATCAAAATGTACGAAGCTGGTGGAATATTAGGTTTTACAAAAAGAATCTCTTATTTAATAAAAAAGGGAGTAATTGTAAAAAGTTACGAAAATGTGGATCCAGCAAATCATGCGTTTGAAATATTAAAAGATATCAATAACCAATAATCCGATAAAGAAAATAAAATGGTATAGTAAACTTGACTGACAATAATTATTATATAAAAAACTGCTATGCAATAGCAGTTTTTTTGTTAGATGAAAATAAATCTTCAAAGTAAAATTTATCATTAGTAAATTTTTTGCACGGAGAATGATATATTTTTTCTCCATTTAAATAATTTGCTCTTAATTCATTAAACCTTTCAGAAGTAATTTGTATTTTATTAAAACCAGTATCAGTTTTGATGGAAACATAATACTCAGTAATTAAAATACTTAAAACTTCTGTTGAATAAAAAATATCGCCCACAATCATAGGCTGGTAAGGATACGACATATAGGCCACTTTTTTGTAAAACCTAACAATTTTTCCATTTACCGTCCTTTTCTCTAGAACGAATAGACTAAGACAAATGTTAAAAATAGGTTTCCAAAATAAACAAATAAATAGAAAACCTAGAACGAAAGATCCGATTAATTTTTCCATCTTTTTTTGTTTTAAATTTTTATAACTATCTTTTAAAGGTTTAACTAAACCCTTTTAATTTAATCTAAATATAGTACTTATTAAAAATAAGTCAAGAATATTTTATCTTTATGTTATAATATATATATGGATATACTTGCACATATGCTCTGGACTAATTATGGAGCCAGACCTTTAAATAAAAAATTAACAAAAAATAAACAAAAACCAATTCCAGTAATAAAGGCGATGCTTTGGAGTATTTTTCCTGATATGTTTGCTTTTGGTATACCTATAGTTATTGTTCTTTTTATAAGTTTATCAACAGATGTTTTTAATCTTAATACGCTACTAGACCACCATTCTGCCTCCAGTTCTTTTATTATAGATTTACCAGCTTATTTATATCAATTTAGTCACAGTTTGGTAATATGGGCCTTAGTCTTCACACTTGTATGGATTATTTGGAGGAAACCACAATTAGTACTTTTAGGTTGGGCGTTCCATATTTGTTTAGATATTTTTTCTCATTCAGCTGATTTCTATCCAACCCCAATTTTTTTTCCAATTTCAGACTATCACTTCCTATATGGAATCAGATGGAGTAATCCATATTTTATGATTATAAATTATTCTCTCATTGTAGGAGTTGGTCTCTATTTTTATTTAACAAGAAATAAAAATGTTTAATGCTTTTACAGGAAAGGTCTATACTGTTGTTAAAAAAATACACAAGGGTCAAGTTTTAACATACAAACAAGTTGCCAAATTATCTGGTAATGAAAAAGCAAGTCGTGCAGTAGGTAATATTCTCCATAAAAACCTTAACCCTAAAATTCCATGCCATCGAGTCATCAGATCCGATGGTAAATTTGGCTCTTACAATAAAGGTGCTAAGGAAAAAATTAAAAGATTAAAATCTGAAGGATATATTATATAATACAACCATGACCCTAAATGCATTAATTAAAGAATTAAAAACAAAAGAAAACCCACTAAAAGCAAAAATCCTTTTACGTTTTTTTAAAACAGGAAAAGGACAATACGGCGAGGGAGATTTTTTCTTGGGAATTACTGTTCCAGAGTCAAGAACAATTGCCAAAAAGTATGTAGATTTACAATTTGCCGATATAGAGAAACTTATAAATAATAAATATCACGAAGCAAGATTGGTCGCTATCATTATCTTAGTTGCCAAATATCGAAATGCTGATAAGCGAGGTTTATTAAAAGAAAAGAAAGATATTTATAATTTTTATTTGTCACATACAAAAAATATAAATAATTGGGACCTTGTAGATCTTTCGTCTGAATACATTGTTGGTAGTTATTTATTTGATAAAGATAGAAAAATATTAGACAAACTAGCAAAATCAAAAAATCTTTGGGAACGACGAATTGCAATTATCTCAACCTTTGCATTTATATATAAAGGTGAGTACGAAGGTACTTTTAAAATAGTTAAAATATTAATGAAAGATGAACACGATTTGATTCATAAGGCTTGTGGTTGGATGCTACGAGAAGTAGGGAAGAGAATAAGTGAAGTTCCACTCTTAAAATTTCTAGATGAACATAGTAACGAAATGCCACGAACGATGCTTCGTTATGCAATAGAAAGATTACCAGAAGCTGAACGAAAATATTATCTAAAAAAGAAAACAATTAATCACTAGTATTATATATATTCAATATATAATTACTCTTTAAAGTTATGCACAGTTATTTACTTGACGGTGAACGAACGTTCACATATACTATATATGTAGTTAATTAATAGTAATTATATATAAATATATGAGCAGAGAACAATACTTAAAAATAATTAAAAATGAGATTCATAACATCAACAAGAAAATTGATGAAAAAATTATCCAAGGTGAAGAATATAAAAAAGAAGCTCGCGAACACAAACAGCTTCTTCATAAGATTCGCCAGCATTCACGTCGAAGTTTTTTTGGTAACATGATTAATTTACTTAATAGAATTCCACAATTATCAAACCTATAAAATTTCCTATGTATAATAATTACCGTACAAAATTAATATCCTTCTACACTAGAGAAAAACGCATGCCTACTTATACTGAAATGATGCACCTCTTTGGATTTAAATCTAAAAATGCCGTAGCTCGACTTGTTGATAAATTTATCGAAGAAGGGATTGCAGTTAAAGACCACCTAGGACGCCTTATTGCTGATGTCTCCCTAAATTCTATTCCACTTCTAGGATCAGTAAAGGCTGGGTTTCCAGCAGATGTAGCAGAAGAATTACACGACACAATTAACCTCGATGAATATTTAATCAATAAAAACAATAACTCCTACATGCTAACTGTTGATGGGGATTCCATGATAGACGCTCATATCGCAAATGGAGACATGGTTTTAGTTGAGAAAACAAATATTGCAAAAGATGGCCAGATTGTGATTGCTGATGTTGACGGAGAATTTACTATGAAATATTTTAGAAAGTCTGGAGATAAGGTATGGCTTGAACCTGCCAACAAAAACTTCAAGCCTATTTATCCAACTGTATATTTAAATATCACGGCTGTTGTCAAAGCAGTCATTAGAAAATATTAAAATGCGATAAATAAAATTTATCGCATTTTAATATTTATATATAATTTGTAAAAGTAAAAACTCTGATATAATAACCAAATGACCCAAGAACAAGCCCTTAAAATAATGAAGACTGGCGTGAATATTTACCTGACAGGGAGCGCTGGTTCTGGCAAAACATTTCTTCTAAATCAATACATCTCATACCTCCAAAATCATGAAATTGCTGTTGCTGTGACGGCATCTACTGGGATAGCGGCAACTCACATGAACGGTATGACTATTCACGGATGGTCAGGAATTGGGGTTAAAGATAAAATGGGAGAACGAGAGCTAGAACAACTTGAAGAAAAAAGTTATCTATGGAAAAGATTTGATAAAGCCCGAGTTCTAATAATTGATGAAGTCTCAATGCTTCATGGTTTTCAGTTAGATATGGTTGAAAAAGTTTGCCGTAAATTTAAAAGAAATGACAAACCTTTTGGGGGATTACAAGTTATACTCTCTGGTGATTTTTTTCAGTTGCCACCTGTCGAGAAATTTAGAAAAGAAAACAATGATACCAACAGTATGGTTTATGCAAGTGAATCATGGCAAACACTAAACCCCGCAATCTGCTATCTTACAGAACAACACAGACAAGACGACGAAATTTTAACTGAAATATTAAATACAATTAGAAGTAATAATGTCGATGAAAAACATTATGAATATTTAGAAAAAAGAATTGGGGCAGAATTAGATAATAATAAAAAAGCCACCAAGCTTTACACTCACAATGTAAATGTTGATAATGAAAATTTTATGGAACTTGAGCAGTTAGAAGGAGAAGAGAGAAGATTCCAAATGACAACAAAAGGGAATGATATTATTGTTGATATTCTAAAAAAAAGTTGTTTAGCTCACGAAGAACTCCGACTTAAGATTGGAGCCGAAGTAATGTGTATTAAAAATAATTTTGAAGAAGGTTATGTAAATGGCTCTCGTGGAAAGGTTGTTGGTTTTGATAATGACTCACATAATCCTATCATTGAACTTTATAACGGAAAAAGAGTCACAATAACTCCGATGATTTGGGCTATAGAAGAAGATGGGAGGGTTAAAGCTTCCATCACTCAATTTCCACTCCGTTTAGCTTGGGCGATTACTATTCACAAAAGCCAAGGAATGTCATTAGATAATGCTGAAATCGACCTTAGAAGCACTTTTGCTTATGGAATGGGGTACGTGGCCCTTTCTCGTGTTAGAAAGCTCTCAGGCATAAGATTGATAGGTTTTAGCCCAGATTCTCTTCGTGTTGACCCAAAAGTTTTAGAATTTGACCTAGAATTAAAAAATGAGAGTTTCCAGAACGAACTTCTCTTTAAAAAACTTAAAAAAGATGAACAAGAAAAACTTGAATTTGAATTTATTGAGCGCACTGGTGGAACAATAAAAATCACTACATCTGCAAAACACCGAAAAGGTTTAAAAAAGGAGCGTATTATAGATACAAAAATACCAACAGTATTAATAACAAAAGAATTACTTGATAAGGGAAAATCTATAAAAGAAATCACAAAGGAAAGAAATTTAACTGCCGGAACAATTACACATCATATAGAACAGATATTGAAAGAATATAAAAATACAGATATTTCACACATTAAACCTTCAGATAAAAATATTAAATTAGTTAAAAATGCGAATAGTAAATTAATTGGTGATGATGTTGGTAAACTAAATCCTATTAAAAGTATACTAGAGAAAGAAGGTCACGATCTTTCTTTTGAGGATATCAGAATCGCCAAGTTATTTATATAAATAAAAAAACATCCTTTTTAAAGGGATGTTTTTTCCAATATTTTTTATTGGATTATTCTATTATGACCGTATGGTTAATGATATCGATATCATGATCTACTACAGTCAAACTACCATTGAGATTTAAAATGATTTCTGCCATCCTTTTCTCTCCGAAACTAAAACCTCTTATTTCATAAACATTTTTATAAACAATGATTATTTTATTAGATAATTCTGAACCTCCGTAAACTTGAGTCCAGGAAGTCAATTCGTTGTCTTTTTTCATTGTCCCAAGATTTGGAACAAATACCTTATTTGCATAGGTTATCGTATGTTCCATTTTTTGTGATGAAGCATTATACCCAACAAATTTCACTTCCAAATTATCAATGAGAGGCGATACTTTTAACCAGAGCTCAGTGCTGCCGGTAAATTTTATATTAACCTCTACCTCTTGTTTTTGGCAAGATGAAAAAACAAACAAAGATAAAAATACAACAAATAATAAGATAGGTAAAAATGAAAAACTTTTTTTCTTCATTACTTTAGTTTTTATAAAAGCCGATAATGTTAAACATCATCGGCTTTTGATTTTTTTTGAAAAAGATTTCTACTGAACCAATATTGACCGTTGTTCAACAGTTACATTAATATCAGTGATACATATTTTACCATCTTCGTAGCCTTGGGTTAAGGCTTTGAAATTAAGAACTAATCCCTTACCAGGAGCAGTAGCTACCTCATTATAAGTCTTTTCTTTATACAAAACCCAACTTTTACCAACTGGAATTGCAGGATCTTGTTTCTCTTGAAAAATCTTCCAAGAAACAGTTATACCTGTTACTTTTTTTCCATAACCTTCAAACAGTTTGATATCTCTACCATCTTTTACATAACCTCCTGTGTAAGTAAATCCTGAGACTGATTTATCTGCTTTAATTGCACAAGTTGCAGTTACGGGACTCGGAGAGTAAACATACTCAGGCCATCCATTGTCGGTGTTGTCACAGGCCAAGGCTGTGGCATCAACATTAATAGTTTGGGTTGTAAAACCAATTGTTACCTCAAAACGATAACCATTGATCATCAACGAATCTGCATCCACATATAACAAATCTTTTAATTCCCGTCCTTTAGGTTGGATACTAAAATTGTCTGTTGGGTGAAAATTCTTTACCGATAGATACATCGGTTTACCATTTTGATCCAATGTTTTTGACACGGACTTTAGGTCCAAGTCTGGAGCATAAGTAAACGATAATGGAGATGTTGCCGGCAACATAATCGGGTTGACGTTTGGACGACCCCAATCAAGTTGAGCTAAACTACCAGCAAGAAACTCAGTTCCATCTACCAGCGCCCACGATAAAGGTCCAGTCTTTTTGAAGATAGACCACTCGCGAGTAGTGGAGATTTCACCACTTTTCAAAGTGATATCATTGTCAGTTGCGAACAAGCTTCCGGCAAATGATTTTAAGGACTTAACTTCTTGCTTAGGTTCAGACGATAAATCTTTCTTACAAGAATAGAAGGTTAGTGCTACCATCGTAGAGACAAAGAAAAAAGAAAACAGGTTCTTTGAAAACTTTTTCATAAAAAATAATTTTAAATTACATTATGTTACAGAATTATTCTGCAACGTTTGAAAAGAGACTATCACAGAATAAAATTATTGTCAAGCTTTTACCCAAATTTATTCAAAAGAGTGTATAATGAGATGTATGAAATACACATATAAAAATATTTTGATAATTTTACTAGTAATTGTAATTGTAGTAGCCATAGGGTGGAGTTTATTGGCAAAACCAACAGTAAAAATCGATAATGCAATCCCTGTCGTAGAAAATACAACAGATACAATAAAGACAGTACCAATATCAATGTGCTATTACAGCTCCGACAAAAATGATATAGGTTTATATGATACTTCTTGGCTTAAAATGGAGATTTCAGGGGATAAAGTTACTGGCGAATATAGATACTTGCCCGCAGAAAAAGATAGCAAGGTCGGAACTTTTGAAGGAACCGTTGGTCCACTTGATCAAAAGATCATGGGTAGACGGGCTTCAGTTTTTTGGGACACACTTGCAGAGGGGATGAGCAATAAAGAAGAGCTTATAATTGAGTTCGGAGATGGTAGTGCTACGGCTGGATATGGAGAAATGGTAGATAGGGGAGATGGAGTTTACTTATACAAAGATAAGACAAATTTATTCTATCCTAAAGCAATGCCACAAATTGATTGTGACTCACTTAATGAAAAAATAGCGGTTGAAACTTATATAAAGGATAATATTAAAACCATTGCGACTAATAAATCTGTTTTAGGTGGAACCTGGTACGTTGTTACAATAGATGTTAACCAAACAAATAAATCAGGAAATTTAACTTATGAAGATGGACATATCCAAAGTAAAGCACAATTTACTTATACATACGAAAAAGATTCAGGAAAAATTATTATCACAAAATTCACTATTTTAAAGAAATAGGGTCACCTCCTAAGGTGAAGTTAAAAAACAGGGAATACTATCCCTGTTTTTTAATTATTGACAAATATCATAAAAACTAGTATAATATACAAATTATTATTAAAACTTAATATATATGGAAAAAGAAAACATAGACAACCTTTTGTATTCTAGAAATATAAGCCACAAGGAAGAACATGCAGATAAGTTTATCGATCATTTTCTTGAGCAATATAGAATATATATTCATGTTTTTAATAGCACAAGCGATAGAAGGAATAAAGCGAATGAATTTTTTCTAGGACTAAATACAGCGATTATTGGTGTTCTTGGATATTTAGAAACAAAAGGTCATACAAGCAACAACTCCGTAATTTTTCTCTTTGCCCCGTTTGTAGGAGTAGCAATATGTTACAGTTGGTATCAAATTATTAAAACTTACCGAAATATAAATAGAGCTAAATTCCAAGTAATACATAATATTGAAAATAATTTACCAATTTCTCTATTTAGAACTGAATGGGAATTATTAAAAAAAGGTAGAGGAGGTGATAAATACTTCCCATTATCACAAACCGAAAAGAAAATACCTATTATATTTATTTTCTTATATGTTGCAATCTTTGCGACAAGCCTTCCAATTGATTTAATTTCTAATTTATTTAAATAATACAAAAACCGTAAAGCATATGCTTTACGGTTTTTGTATTATAGATCCATCGCTTCAAGAAGAGACTCTCTTCCTGTGTGCTTTTCGGCTGAGTATAAAATAATAGGGTGAGTTCCAACAATTTTTTGAGTAGATTTAATTACTTCTCTTTTTTCGTTTTGATTAACCTTATCCATCTTATTAATAATAATTGCAATATTTTTATTATGATCCTCCAAGCTTTCAAACATATCAATGTCACTGTCTGTCATTCCAATCCGAGCATCAATAATCAAAAAAACTTTATCTTGCATACTTGAATATTCAAAAAAATACCAGTTAATACGCTCTGTAATGAGTTGTCTATTATCAAAAGAACCACGAGCATATCCATATCCAGGCAAATCAACAAGATAAAATGAATCATTAATTAAAAATAGATTTATTTCTTGAGTTCGGCCAGCCGTTGCGCTAGACCTAGCTAATTTTTTATTATTTACAAGAGAATTAATAACACTAGATTTACCTACATTCGATCGTCCAATAAAGGCTACTTGAGGTAGCCCATCATTAACCATATTTCCTTCATTTGTAACACCTCTGGCAAATACAGCAGTTTTTATCTTCATATTTTATGAGTATAACAGAAATTAACATTATCTCTAAGTAAGATAATTTCGCTAGAATATTTTTAAGAAATATTACCTTTTATGCTCACGCCAATCATAGTCTTCTTCCTCGTCGTCTTTTTTACTTACAATTGGAGTGCCGCAATTTTGGCAGACATCATCGTAAGAACGTAGACCACAACGAGGACAATTCCCGTCATTTTTGGAAGGCTCTTCTTTTATTGTTTCTTCATCATCATCCATGTCTATATTATATTGTTTTTAAATAATGTAGACAAGAGATAAAATACCTTAATTTTTATATATAAAATAGATTTTTAAAAAAAATATTATTATAGTATAATACATAACATTACAGAGCCCGCCCTATGCCGCGGTCACGGTTTAGATAATGGGTAAATATTTATAAAATTAACAAATAGTAGATATTGGTCTTTATTATTAAATAATTAAGACCACACCTGCTTCTAAACGGAATGGAATCAAAAACAAAAATAATCGCCACTATCGGTCCGTCATGTAGAGAAAAAGATGTCATGATAGAACTCATCAAACATCATCTTAATATTGTCCGATTAAATTTTTCTTGGGATAATCATGAGGGTCATAAAAAAATAATAGAAAATATTAGAGCGGCAGCCAAAGAATGCAATGCAGAAATACCAATTATGCAAGATTTATCTGGCCCTCGAGTCCAAGAAAATAGCGGACACCACTATGGCGGAACAGACAAAACTGAAGTTATAACTGAGAAAGATAAAGATGATTTAAATTTTGGAATAGAACAAAAGGTTGATTATGTCGCCTTATCTTTTGTGGGAGATGCAAATGATATTATAGAATTAAGAAATCTTATCAAAGAAAAGGGGGGTAATCAAAGAATAATTGCTAAAATTGAACGTCGAATTGCATATGAAAATTTAGATGCTATTTTAGATGTTACTGATGGAATTATGGTTGCAAGAGGAGACCTAGGAAATGAATATCCCTTAGAAGAAATACCTTTTATTCAGCATCAAATTATTGAGAAGTCTAATAAAAAAGGTAAAATGGTTATCGTTGCAACACAGATGATGCTTTCAATGGTTGATAATCCAACACCAACAAGAGCTGAAGTCTCAGATGTTGCTTACGCTATAATTGATGGAGCAGATGCTGTTATGCTTTCCGAAGAATCAGCTAAAGGTAAATACCCAGTAGAAGCAGTAGAGATAATGGAAAAAATAGCCCTAGCCGCAGAGAAACATATAAAAATAAAAGACATTACTATTGATTAAATATTAAAACATGAATAAACAAATCTATATTACAAGAAAAATTCCTGAAGCTGGTTTAAAATTATTAGAAGAAAAAGGTATACATTATGATATGGGTAAGGACTCTTTACCCCCAAAGAAAAAAGATATCATTAAAAAATTAAAAAGTAAGCCATATGACGGAGTAATTTCTTTCTTAACCGACACAATAGATGCTGAAATATTCGACGCTTGCCCAACAGCAAAAATATTTGCCAATTTTTCAGTCGGCTATAATAATATAGATTTAGAAGAAGCAAAAAAACGTGGAATCGAAGCTTCTAACACCCCGGGGACTTCCAATACTGCCGTGGCAGAACACACAGTAGCTCTAATGATGGCTCTAACAACCAGAATTACAGAAGGCGATAGATTTATGCGTAGTGGTAAATATAAAGGTTGGGATCCAGAATTACTCGTTGGAACTGATATGAAAGGGAAAATTATAGGACTTATTGGTGGTGGTGCTATTGGTTGTGAAGTTGCAAGAATTCTTCATAAAGGTTTTGGCTCAACCATTATTTATTCTGATATTGTAGAAAACAAATTATTAGAAGAAGAAACAGGTGCAGCCAAAAAAGAACTTAAGGAATTAATTTCAACTTCTGATATTATTTCACTTCATTGTCCACTTCTTGCAAGTACAACACACCTGATAAACAAAGAAGCTCTTACTTCAATGAAAAAAACTGCTTTCCTTATCAATACAGCGCGCGGTGCCGTTATAGATGAAAGTGCTCTAGTGGAAGCTCTTAAAAATAAAGAAATTAAAGGAGCTGCATTAGATGTTTTTGAATTTGAACCAAAATTAGCAAAAGGTCTAGCTAAATTAGAAAATGTTATTCTCACCCCACACATTGCTTCAGCCAGAGAATCAGCTCGTAACCAGATGGCAGAAATTGCTGCTAAAAATATTATTTCAGTATTAGAGGGAGGAAAAGCCATAAGTAGCATCATCAAATAGAAAAAATCCTCTCTAGTAATAGAGAGGATTTTTTCTATACAATGTGGATAAATATATTTCATATTTTTAAAATAAAGATTATAATATATAGATTATAAAGTAATGTAAAAATTATGAAAAAATATTTAAAATATACATCTATAGTTTTCATGGGTTTTGCTTTGATAACTTCTGTGGCAAGAGCAGAAGATACAATAGTAAATCCAGAGAATTCAATTGAGTCAGCTAGAAATTTAAGAGTAGACAACAGAGAACTTATAAATACAACTCGAGGTGAATTTAGAAATGATATTAAGCAAGAAAGAGGAACCTTAGAAACTAATGTAAAACAAAATCGAGAGGATTTTAAAAACACAGTTGTTCAAGAAAGGACCACTTTAAAAGATACAACAACACAAAATAAGGAAGCAGTTAAAAATGATATAAAAATTAAAAGAGAAGAACTTCAAAAAACAATAGCATCAAAAAAAGAAGATTTTAAAAATAGTATTAACCAAAAAAGAGAAGATGCGAAGAGTGAAATTGAAGCTTCAAAAGAAAAACTTAAAACTGGTCTTTTAAAAATAAAAGATGAGAGAAAGAAAGAAACTATAAAAAAGATTGCGACAAATGTTCAAGAATTAAATACAAAATCTGTTAATAATTTAACTGAATCAATAAATAAAATAGAGGAAATTTTAGGTAAAATTGAAATTAAAGCACATGAAGAAGAGTTAAGGGGAATCGATGTTAATCCAATTCTTAATGCAATCGCCAGTTCTAAAGTAGTAATAAATACAGCCAAAGATGCAATCACAAACCAATCAGGGAAAGTATATACTGCAAATATTACAACTGAAACAAATCTTAAAATAGACATGGGGGCCTTAAGAGAAAGTTTAAATACTGATATTAAGAATGTTCGTGAAAAAGTTAAAGCAGCTCACACTTCCGTAAAAAATGCATCCATATTATTACTATCAAAGAGCACTAAAATAAATGAAGAGATTAAGGTCGAAGGGGAAACAACAACTAATACTAATTAAGTAAAAAATTATGTTTAAAAGAATACTATATGTTGTCTTAATTATAGCAATTATTATCCTTCTTATTGTTATGTGGAGAGAGCCCAAAACAGAAGCTCCAGCCATAACAACAGAAAATAACTCTACGCAGATAGACACAGCGGCTTCTATAGACAAAGAATTAGATGGAATAAGCACTGATTCTGGTATAGATGCTGGCTTGATTTCTGTTGATCAGGGGATTAAAAGCTTATAACTTAATTCATAATATAAAAGCCTATGATGAAAATCATAGGCTTTTATATTATGAATATAGATACTTCTGTTTAGTTAACCTTCAGAGGTGACACTTTTAATTGATAATTCTGCCACTTTTCAATCGGAATCATACCATTAAGATATTTTCCCAAATGTATTCTTTCGTAATTGTACCACATTAAATATTCATTCAAACTCTTCCAAGTTCTTCTTGGATTTAAGTAGTATTCTTGATCAATAACTCCATGAGCTCTCTCAACAGATCCATCCCACTGAGGAGAACATTTAGGAATGAAATAATGAGCTACTCCTTTCTCTCCAAGAAATTTATGAAA
>JBBRVK010000006.1:0-23651 GCA_038247045.1 Minisyncoccia bacterium
ACGAATCAGACTATTGTGTTTTACTTGTTTTAACAAGTCCTCTTTGTCCTTAAATACTATATCTCTTTGTTTTGTTTGCATGTGTCCTTAGTGTCAATTGTATACTAACCCAGTGCAACTCTTGCTTGAAATATAAAGTTGTGATATCATAAAGCCCATATATGATTACCGTAATTGAAGTAAAAAAGAATACAAACGAGAACAATATGAATCTCGTCCGCAGATTCAGCCGTAAGGTTCAAGAATCTGGAATTATCCAAAAAGTTAAAAGTAAGCGTTACAACGAAAGAGCTGAATCAAAAGTAAAAGTTAAGATTGCTACCCTAAAAAGAATAACTAGAAAAAAGGTTCAAGCTAAACTACAAAAGATGGGCAAAGCAGTAGTCCCAGCAAAGCGTGGTCATCGTTAGTCACTAACTTATGCTAGATAAAGAATTCTGTACAATCACAAACAAAACAAAAGACAAGCTTCCACGCTTGTCTTTTGTTTATATAAAAAATGCTATTTTAGGTGAAAAATATGAACTTGGAGTTAGTTTTTTGTCTTCCAAAAAACAGAAAGAAATTAATCAAACATACAGAGGAATAGATAAAACAACAAATATTTTATCATTTCCATTAACTAAAAAATCTGGTGATATTACTTTTGATTTATCTAAAGTAAAAGGAGATGCTCCTCTTTTTAAGATGACTTATTCTAAATTTCTTAAATATTTATTTATACACGGATTGTTACATTTGAAAGGATTCGATCATGGTAGTATAATGGAAAGACAAGAGAAAAAATTTCTAAAAATGTTCCCTTAATTTTTTTGTAATAATAAATAATGATTAAAAATAATATTAATGTTGGTATAGATATAGGTACTCATACAACAAAAGTTGTTGTAACTGGTATTAACAAGGATACAAATTCCCCTTGCTTACTTGCGACCGGTTCATCAGAAACAATGGGTATGAGACTTGGATATATTACTAACATTGATCAAATATCTGAAACAGTTAGAAAGGCTGTTAATCAAGCAGAAAACGCACTCGGGTCAAAAATACGTAAAGCCTATGTTTCAATCGGAGGGATAAGCCTTTCCTCAATTACTTCAATTGGATCAGTTATTATATCTCGTGCAGACCAAGAAATTACACAGCTAGATATAACAAAAGCATTAGCTTCAAGTGAAGAAAATTTAGAACTTGTAAATAAGAAAATTATTCATATAATTCCTATCGCTTATAAACTAGATGGTAAGGATATTCATGGTCGCCCAGAAGGAATGCACGGCATAAAGCTTGAAGTAAAAACTCTTTTTATAACTTGCTTAAAACAAAATATAGAAGACATCATAACAGCATTAGGATTAGCAAATGTTGAAGTTATTGATATAATTGCCTCTCCTATCGCTCTTTCTACGGTATTACTAAATATACGACAGAAAACTGCCGGCTGCGTCCTTGTTGATATAGGAGCAGAAACTGTTTCCGTATCTATATTTGAAAATAACTTAATAATATCCTTACAAGTTTTTTCAATTGGAAGTATGGACATTACAAAAGATGTAGCTCTTGGTTTTAAAATTGCCTTAGATGAAGCAGAGAGTATAAAACTCGGAAGTGTTATTGGGGGCGATTACCCCAAGAAAAAAGTTGATGAAATAATAGAAGCTAGACTTGGTGATATTTTTGAATTAGTAGAAAATCATTTAAAAAGAATGAAGAGAAATGAGTTGCTTCCCGCTGGTATTATTATCACAGGTGGAGGTTCTGGTATCACACGCATCGAAGAAATAGCTCGAAAGCAATTAAATCTTCCCGCAAAAGTAGGTCCTGCAGATAATACAATTAATAATAAATTTAAAATAAAAGATTCATCTTGGTATACAGCTTATGGACTTGCTCTTTCAGGACCTACCGCTGGTAATAATAATGCCAGTGGTCAAAATTCAATAGAAGATAATATTAAACAAGTAAAAGGATTCTTTAAATCAATTTTGTCACAGCTTTTACCGTAATTTGCTAAAAATTACAATACAAAGGAAACATTGCGTCAAATGTTTCCTTTTTATGAATTTCTGGTATTATATATGGAGTAAATTATTATTAATGAAAGACTTCCTTCCCCGTCAGTTAATCTGACGTCAGAGGATGCTACATATATATGCCTAAAATCAATCCAGACATAGAATCATTTGCAAGAATTAAAGTTATTGGTATCGGAGGTTCTGGGAAAAATGCCCTTAACCATATGATAGCTTCAAAAGTTAAAGGTGTTGAATTCATAGTAATGAATACTGATGTTCAAGATTTACACAACTCCCTAGCTGAAAAAAAAGTTCACCTTGGTAAAAACTTAACAAAGGGACTTGGAGCTGGAATGAATCCTGAAGTTGGAAGACGTTCCGCAGAAGAAACAAAAGCAGAAATTCAAGATGTCATCAAAGGTGCTGACATGGTCTTCATTGCTTGTGGAATGGGTGGTGGAACAGGAACAGGAGCTGCTCCTATTGTTGCTCAGGCAGCAAAAGAACAAGGTATCCTTACCGTTGCCGTAGTTACAAAACCATTTTCTTTTGAAGGTAACCAACGCATGAAATTAGCTGAAATGGGGTTAGCAGAACTTGAACATGAAGTTGATGCTATCCTTGTAATTCCAAATGATAGACTTATTGTTATATCAGGTAAGGATGTTGGATTCAGACAAGCTTTCGCTCTATGTGATGAAGTTCTAAAACAAGCCGTTGAAGGAATCTCGGAACTTATTACAACACCAGGCATGATTAACGTTGACTTCGCAGACATCAAAGCTGTTATGTCAGATGCAGGAAGTGCACTGATGGGGGTAGGAATTGCTGCTGGCGAAGGACGTGCTGAAAAAGCTGCTCTTCAAGCTATTAATTCCCCACTTCTAGATCTTTCTATCTCTGGAGCAAAAGGAGTTCTATTTGCAATCTCAGGTGGTGATGATTTAACTATTCATGAAATTCAAGAGGCCGCAAAAGTTATTACTGAATCAATAGACAAAGAAGCAAAAGTTATCTTTGGTACTATCAGTGATGATAAATTAAAGAAAGGAGAAATGAAAGTTACAGTTATTGCTACAGGTTTCCCTACGGATATGCCTAAGCGTTCGCTATTCCAAATACATCAAAAAACAAATGAAGCTATGGTTAATTCATCTCCCAAGGAAGATATAATCCAAGCTGTCAACAATGTTAAAGAATCAGTTAAAGACAATTCTTCGGACTATATAAAGAAAAACGAAAAAACTGAAAAAGTTGAAGATGATTTATTTATTGATGATACTGATGATTGGAGTACTGTTCCAGCATTTCTAAGAAGAAATAAAAAATAAAATAGACTCATTAAAATCTCAAGCAAAACTTGGGATTTTAATTTATTTAGTATAAAATGTAATTATGTATGATTTAATAATTTTAGGTGGAGGACCTGCCGGCACAGCTGCTGCGGTCTACGCTGCCCGCAAACAACTAAAAACAGCTATAATTACAAGTGAATTTGGTGGACAATCCTCTGTTTCAGAGCTTATTTATAACTGGATTGGTACACCTGAAATATCTGGAGCTGATCTTGCTTCTAGTTTAAAAAAACACACACTATATTATAAAGGGCCTTATCTTGATATTATTGAAGGAGAAAAAGTAAACTCTGTTATTAAAGACGACGCAACAATTACAGTTAAAACTGAATCTGGAAAATCTTTTACAACTAAAACTGTATTAGTTTCAACAGGTAGTGGTAGACGTAAACTAGAAGCTATTAATGCAGATAAATACGAACATAAGGGTATTACATATTGTGCCTCATGTGATGGACCAATCTTTGCTGACCAAGATGTTGTTGTAGTTGGTGGTGGAAATGCTGCTTTCGAATCAGCCTTACAATTACTTGCTTACTGTAAAAGTGTTACTTTGATTCATCGAAGTGAAAAATTTAGAGCTGACGAAATAACAATCAAAAAAATACAGGAAAACCCTAAATTCAAAATTATAACTAATGCTGAAATAATTAGAGTTGATGGAGAACAATTTGTTAATTCCTTAACATACAAAGACAAAACAGAAGAGGTAGAACACACCTTGAGTACGACAGGCATTTTTGTTGAAATTGGGCAAACTCCAAATATTGAATTTGTAAAAGATTTAGTAAAAATTGACGAGAGTAATAAAATTATAGTAGACCCAATGACTCAAGAAACTTCAACTGTGGGTGTCTGGGCTGCGGGAGATTGCACAAACGGTAGATACCACCAAAACAATATTGCTGTTGGTGATGCAGTCAAAGCTCTTGAAGACATATATATCTGGATACAGAAAAATAAATAGATATATAATAAGAAAAACAAAATAGTCTCATAAAAGGGGGTTTTGAGCTCAATAGAGCGAAAACTTCAGAAAATTTCTATTAATAAATTTTCATAACCTTTTATGAGACTATTTTGTTTTTTTATTTATTTTCTTTTACCAATATCTCTTCAAGTAGTTCCAGTTCAGCCTTAGTGTTTGGCTGAAATAATTCCATTATATTTTTTACTGGTACTGCTTCAATAATCTCACCTTCTCTATTGGCAAGTTTAATCAAATCTGTTAAATAATATTCATTCGCAGCATTTTCATTTTTTATTTTATCTATATTTTTCCAAAGCCATTCCGCATTAAAAACATAAATTGCTGGATTTATTTCTTTTATAGATCTTTCTTCTTCTGTTGCATCTTTATATTCAATAATACCGACAACTTTATTCTCATCATTTCTAACTATTCTCCCCAAATGATACGAACCTTCTCTCCAGTCATCAAAATCAGGCAATACAACTGTTCCAAGTGTAACAGTTGCATTACTTTTTTCATGAGCTTCTATTATACTTTCTATTGTATCTTTTGAAACCATCGGCTGGTCAGTAGATAAAACAAATATTGTTTTATGGTCAGGATGAACACTATCTTTTGCAGACATTACGGCATGGCCTGTTCCTAATTGCTGATCCTGAAAAGCATAAATATACTCATCCCCTAATTCTTCAAAAATTCTTTCTTTTTTATGGCCAACAACAATAACGGGTTTCATCTCTAGGTTTGTTGTAGATAAAGTATCTAAAATGTGTTTTATAAATGGTTTACCTTGAAGAAGAGCCAAAGCCTTAGGCTCATCTGATTCCATTCTCTTTCCCTTCCCAGCTGCTAAAATTATTATTTGTGTAGACATGTGATTAAAATTTTAAATATAATTTTTGTGGTCACAAGTATTTTTCTACTGAAAAATCTCGCGACCCTGCCTCGCACCGTCGTGCTCCGGCTCGCACAAAGTATTCCCATACTTTGTGCGCGATACAGGATTCGAACCTGTGACCTACCCCACGTCAAGGGGTCGCTCTACCAACTGAGCTAACCGCGCAAAATAAATAAGATACGAAACCATTCACCTGTTCGCTTCCGCAAGGCCTTTGTGCCTTACCAAAGCCATGCGGAAGCGGTGAGATTTGAACTCACGATACGGTTACCCGCATGCCGCTTTTCGAAAGCGGTGCCTTCAACCACTCAGCCACGCTTCCAAAACCCAATAAATATAACTGTTTACTGGACTATTATACAAAATTTAAGCTAATTTATCAAACTTTCCCCTGTCATCGATTCGGGCTTTTTGATATCTAAAATTTTAAGAATTGTTGGTGTAATATCAGCAAGAGTTCCCGGATGTAATGTCCCGGTGGTATTTGTGAGAATAAATGGAACTGGGTCTGTCGTATGAGAAGTATGTCTATCTCCTGTCACTTGATCAATATTTATTTCTGCATTACCATGGTCTGCTGTAATACAAGCAATTCCACCACGAGCATGAAGTGCATCTAATACTCGTCCCAATTGCTTATCAACTTCTTCAACTGCAATTATTATTGCTGGAACATTAGCGGTATGACCAACCATATCTGCATTTGCAAAATTAATAAACAAAAAATCTGTTCCTTTATTTATTTGCTCTATTGCTTTATCGGCGATTCCTTCTGCTCTCATCTTAGGAGCAAGGTCATGAGTTAAAACATCTTTATGTGAAGGTATTAAAATATTTTCTTCTCCCTCATAAGGTTCTTCTACTCCACCATTTAAAAAATAAGTAGCATGAGCAAATTTTTCAGTTTCAGTGATATGCGCCTGAGTAAGTCCCGCCATAGATATTTCCTTACCTAGAGTTGTATCTATTTTAAGTTGAGGAAAGGCCACTAGGCAATTATAAGCCGATCCATAATCAGTCATTGTCACAAATTTTAAATTCAGAACTGCTGTTTTTTCAATGATTTTACTTGTCATCATTCGAGCACGGTCAGCCCTGAAATTAAAAAAGAACACGCCATCATTTTTTTCTATTAAATATTTTTTTCCTTCTTTGTCTACGCAGATAAATGGCTCAATGTGTTCATCTACAATTCCTGATTTATATAAATTTGATACATAGACAGAAGGGTCAATATCACAAACTTCACCACCACCATTAAAAATAACTTCTTCTGTTTTTAATAATCTTTCCCAATTATTGTCTCTATCCATGGCATACAATCTACCAGAAACAGAAGCGATGAAACCAACACCCAAATTTTTAATATTTTCTTCTAACTCTTTTATGTATAAAGATGCACTTTGAGGTGGAACATCTCGCCCGTCAGTAAAAACATGAATCGCAATTTTATTTATTCCTGCTTCTTTAGCAATTTTAAGAAATGCAAACAAGTGTGTCATATGACTATGAACACCTCCAGGAGAAAGTAGCCCCATCACATGGAGCGTTGAGTTGTTTTCTTTCACATGTTTAAAGAGCTCCAAAAAAGCTGGATTGAAGGCCATTTCACCTGATGAGATAGATTTATCAATTCTAACTAAATCTTGGTCCAGTGGTCTTCCTGCCCCTATTGTCATATGTCCCACTTCACTATTTCCCATTTGACCTTGAGGCAACCCTACAGCGAAAGAAGAGGCATCTAGTGTCGTATGAGGATATTTGTTCCAAATACCATCAAAAGTAGGTTTAATAGCAGTTGCAATAGCATTATCTTTAGTATCTTCCCTATATCCCCAACCATCAAGGACAATCAAAGCAATTTGTTTCTTATTCATATTCGTTATTATAACATAAAATACATTCTGATTAAATTCATCACTTGTATCTATAATTTCACTTTAATGTATAATTAATAAAGTCCACGAACTATTAATAATCTTTATCTTACAAATTTATGCTTGAAACAATTGCAATTATTTTACTCGTTCTTTGGGTTTTTGGTTTTATTGGTGGCTATGTTTTAGGAGGCTTCATTCATATCCTTCTAGTTGCTGCTATTGTGATATTCCTTGTTAGGGTTATTAGAGGATAAATTCATAATTAAAAAATACACTTACTTTGCAGTAAGTGTATTTTTTAATTATGAACTAGTCGTCGTCCCTACTAAATATTTTTGAATGTTTTGTAAATGCTCTTCGTAAGTTACGGCACAACGAGTAATACGATTCTTGTCGTGAATATAATACAAGCAATCTGTTTTCGTCGGATTTAGAACTGCTTCTATTGCAGGCACTCCAGGGTTTGATATTGGGTGCGGTGGCAACCCTTTATATTTATAAGTATTGAAAGGTGAATCAGTCTGTTTATCGGCAACAGTAATGGGAGCCCACCATCCTTTTCCTGTATCACCTCTTACATACTGCAATGTTGCATCTACCCCAAGAGCCATATTCTGATCAAGTCTATTCCAAAGAATACCAGCAATAAGCGGCATATCAGCATTATTGGCTGCCTCACGCTGAACAATAGAAGCTAACGTCAAAGCTCGAACCCATTTAATATTTTTTGCAGTAAATTGTGGAAGATACGGCGAAAAGTTTTCATTGAATTTTGCAATCAATCTCTTTGCAACTTGTGCTGGCTCTTCAGCAACTGGAATCAAATATGTATTGGGATAATAAACCCCTTCAGTATATTCAGGACTAGATGTTGTATCAGTTAAAATCCAAGTACTTTTCTGCTTAGAATTCCATCCAAGTGTCGTAGCCAAGATCGTGGCAATTTCTTCTTTTCTTAATCCCTCTTTAATAATGACCCACTTCATATATGGTTTGCCATGAAGAACCTTATCAATCTGAACAGCGGTCATTGTTTTAGATAATTTATAAACACCTGGAGTAATTATTGTTTTTTCTTTATTTAAAGTATCAGAAAAAACTTTAGCGTCAGTAATAAATCCAGCTTGTAATAGATTATCAGCAATACCTTCATTGGTTGATGTTATAGAGACAGTGAATCGGTCAGTGCCTTCTGGAAGTAGTAGTTCTGGGACTGGAACAGTTATTTTAGGAGTCAAAGCTACAGGTTCATCAACTACAGGTGGAGTTGCCTTTTGAATTAATAAATTATCGCTAATTGTATTAGCTACTTGATTCTGAGGTAAGGGCGTATTTGGAATTTTATTAAATTTCGGATATAGATAATATCCACCAACAGAAAAAGCTACTGATATAATTAATCCGATTATTATATTTTTTATCCATTGTTGCATACTTTAAGTTTACTCTTTTTTAGGAAGTTGGGGAAATGAGAAAATACATTTTTAAATTTTGATTTTTAGATGCTTTGAATGAAGAGATAAACCATAGAGCCATAATTAAAAAAGACCTCATAAATAAGGTCCTTTTCTTTTTAAATTAAAATAACAAATTTTCAGATTTTCCAACATCCCACCTTTTTCTTAGCTTGGCGGCAGGAGTTGGATTTTTACCTTCCTTTTTATTTTTTTTATGATAACGACGAGTGTATTCACGTCTAATTCTCACAAATTTAAGATCATCTAGAGGAAGTTCATAGTCCCACGATAGGAATTGCGGCTTTTCACCTATGTGTCTGGTTTTATTAAAGCAGGACCAAAAATATTGTCTCGATTCTGCCTTTTTACAAATAATCATAAATGCGCTACATTCTGGACAGATAGGACGATGGTCCACTTTCCATTTACTAATAGTTGCATATTTCAAAAATTTCAAAATAAAACTTTTAGTTCTTCTAAATGGTTTAGCAAAGTAGACAGCCTTATCATTATGAGATATTAGGTTCCATCCAATATCTGTTCCAACATCTCGCCACTTTTTTTCTTTTTCAAGATAAGTAGTGTGTAGAATTACAGTATAGCCATTGTGACTATAGAAGTAACTTGCCTCTCTCCCGACAATTTCTCTTGGGGAAGATAAATTTAGTCTGAGAAATTTTTTCTTTGAATCGTATAGAGTTACCTTGTGATAACCCATACCTAATATCATTCTTTCCATAAATAGGAAATCATCTTCCGTCAAGACAAATTTAATTGCCTTTTCTTTGCCATCAACCTTGTTTTTCAATATATGTCTCCTTTCTTTTTAAATTATGTTTTTTTCATTATTCGTTATTTAATGGTATTTGTCAATTAAATTGAAACTCTACGAGAATCGTGAGTGCATGTTTGTATTAGATAGAGGTTAAACCTCTATATACATCTTTTCCATTCACAAGCTCACATGGAAAAGGTTTTCAATTCTTCGTCTACAGGTGCACGCCATTAAGTAGGCGTGCCAGATGCAAAGTATGCAGATACTTTGCTGAAGGTCACAAATTAAAAAACCACTCTTATGAGAGGTTTTTTAATTTGTGACCTTACTGGGAAGCATGTTTACGTGTTTGGTTAGGAATAATTTACTTGTCGACACAAGCAAATTTTCACGACCCTAGCTCGCTTATTTTTTGTACTCAAAAAATATAGCTCCGCTTTTCAATTTCCAGAAGCACAACAAGCAGTTGTTGTGCTTAGTGTCACACAAGAAAAAAGGCATGCTTCCGCATGTCTCTTTTTTCAACGTGTGACCCTACTGGGAATTGAACCCAGATTACCGGCTTGAAAAGCCGATGTCCTAACCGTTAGACGATAAGGCCAAAATAACAAAAACAGTATAGCATTTTTATGCAAAAACACAAATTTTAAAGCTTATAATGCCCTTTTTGTATATAAAATATGGTTATAATAAGAACACACTACTTGACTTTTGTATATAGAAGTGATATAATATATAAGATATTTTGAACATTAACAAATAAATATAAATTAATTATGAGCGCAACAACAGTAGCAAGTCACGGAAGCAGTGCTTCCGGACATGGACCTAGTCCAAAAAACAACAGTGGTTTAACGGGGTTCATTTACATGATTCCCATAATTTTTATTGGTTTTATAATTTTAAAATTTTTGTTTTCTTCTTCTGGTGATAAAGAAGTAAAAAATGAAAACAATGGAAGAAGTAATTCCTCGCAAGCTCAAGTTCAACAACCTTATACTAAATCAGTTAGTGTAAATTACGGATCAGAGTATGGTGATTTTATTTATTTACCTAGTGGATTCGATTATTTTTTCGAAGGAGCATCAGAACCATACAGTTATACAAATGGTAATCTTGAGGCCAGAGGAGAAAAAGGCGAAGACGCCACTGGAACATTTGGAGATAACCCCTCAAATAAAAAATTGAGATTTAAATCAACAAATGGGGAAAAGGGTAATCTAAAAATTATTTTAACTAAAAAAAATTAAAAGATGAAAGTTATTACTGACAAGAACATTAATTACCCGTTTGCAGCGGCAATCTGGGTTGCAACTTCCTTAGGATTATACTTTATGTGTTCTCTGGTAGGCATTGAGGGTAAATTCTGGACCTTATGTTCCTTCATTTCTGGAGCAATTATTGCTTTTGGAGACAGGAATCAAGTGCCCATTCAAACAAATAAACTTCTTCTCTTTAACGGCGAGGAAGTAAAAGATGATGCTGGTGAAAGTGTTTGGGTTAAACCAGGAATGTATTTTACTTTTTGGATATTTACATTAGCTCCTGGCGAAGTTCAAGACATGGAAATACAAGATTGTATTGTCCCCCCTTTCAATTGTCAATGCAAAGATAAAGGCATAACGATTGAAGCTAATGGCGACTGGAAAATTGTTGATCATGATAAATTTAAAAAACAAAAGGCTGATAAGATGGAAGATAATCTTATTAGTTTAATAAGAAGAACTCTTATTAGAGTCTGCGGGCCACGACTGTATACAACTCAAATTCTAGGTACAAATCTCGGAGATTTAGTCATAGCTGAAACAAATTTTAAAAAACAATGCGCTATGTACGGTGTTGAGTTTGAAAATATGATAGCTGACGCATTCCCATCTGATTTGAAACAAGAAAATCTTAACTCATATTCAGATGAGTTGTTTAAAACAGAAAAAGCTAAATATGGTGTAAATCATAATCTAACCAGAGATGAAATAAAGGAAATAAACGAAATCATCCAGGTAAAGTTGGGTCAAGCCAAAAAGATAATTACAAATTCACCTGTTATAAACAGAAATGATATCACATAATTATCTTAACTAAAAAACAAAAGCGCCCCCATTTTTATGGAAGGCGCTTTTATTATTTATGATTATGTATTACTCTCCCAATTTTATTTGGTCAACAGTATAGCTACCGTTGTCTATCTTGATTCTACTTTCACCAAGAGTCGTAAGTAAAATATTCATAATCCCATAAACAGCAATCATAATAAATAATCCAACAATACCCCAGATCATGTGTGATTTACTATTCTTGCGGATTTCTTCATTATCAGGTGATAATAAATACTGTACAAGTCCATAAATGAAATAAATGACAGCTAGAGCGAAAAGAAAGACAATAAGCGGATTAATAATAACCCTATTGATACTCATCATCAAAGTAGTAACACTAGCTTCTGCAACTGGGATAATTCCAAAATTCATATTATTATTTTAGTGGTGGTGTGTAAGGAAGAACGTTATCATTAGGATTATTACTTATACCAAAACTGTTTTTAACAACACCAATGATTCCCCAGAAAGCGACGATAACAAAAAGACCAATAAGTCCGTTTATAATTTTTGAACGACCCATCTTCTTTGCTTCTTCATCAGATGAAGTCATAAAAGAGATAACTCCATAAATGAAATAAATAACAGCGATAGTAATCAATGCAGGAACAATATAACTTAAATAATTAAGTAATGTGTCCATAATACTACCTACTGTTGTAACCGCTGATGCTAACATAGGAACAGAAACCAAAGCTAAACCAAGTGCTATAAATTTTTTCATAATAAATGAAAACCAATAAATATTAATCTTATAAGCGACCTAATAATAATTTTTTAAATCCAAATTAAATTGAATTAAAAATTTAAAAACAAATACTGTATATATTATACTCCCAAATTCATATTTGGTAAATACTCCTTATTTTTTAAAGTATTTAACAAATACGAATTTTTAACTAGGATTATAATCGGCATTACCATTATTGAAATTACTATTTGTCTGTGGAAGTCCAGGAAGAACAGTTTTTCCATCTAAAAATGTGTTGGAAAAAACTCTTACTAATCCCCACATACTTACCATAACAAACAAAGTAAAAATACCCCAAAACATAAAACTCTTACCGTCTTTTCTTTTTTCTTCGTTGTCTGGATTTAAAAAATATTTAATTACACCATAAGTGAAAGCCACAACTGCCAATGCCACGAGCATTGGAACTACAGCGTTCACAAGAGTACAAGTAAAGAAATTAATAATATCCGTTAAACTTTTTATATTTCCAGCAGAAGGACAACTACTAACTGCTCCATTTAAATTATCTGCCGCATAGGCAATCATTGTATTCATATAATAAATTATGTTGTGCTTTTAATCTCGTCGACCGTTTTTCCAATTGCATTTGCAATCACAAATGAACCTAATAATAATGCTCCCCCGATGATGGTATATAGTAATGTTCTCTTTGCAACTTCAAGCTCCCCAGAATTGCCTTGAGCTTTTACAAACAGAAAACCAGCATAGATAATAGCAAGGACAAGAAGAGGAATGCCAATAATTAGAATTATATTTATAATAGCTTCTATAAATTTAGGAATTGTATCAATACTTCCCATTGGGTTTTTAATTCCTGTATCTATTTTTATACTACCGGTACTCTCACTAGCTCCTGTACCATTACTAGCTCCTGTACCATTACTAGCTCCTGTTCCATTTGATGGACCAGTACCATCAATTGCTCCTACAAATACCATAGGCATCATCAGTGCAAAAATAAAGACGAAAACAAAACTATATTTTGAAATAGTTGAGAGAATGCTATATTTTTTTTCTTTAAAAATTTTCATATATAAATAAACATTAATAATAATTACTTTTTCAAAAACATACTTCCAATTGCTGTATCAACACCCAGAGAACTCAAGATTGTATTAATTATTAACCATGCGGCCAATGCTACAACATAACCAATGACAACATTTGAAAGTATATGTTTTGCTTGTTCGCTTTTAGATGGATTACCACTAGCCGTTAGAAATAGAAATCCGACATAAGCAATAATCAAAGCGACAAGTGGTGTGGCAATAGTAAATAATAAAAAATTTATAATACTATTTATTAAAGTCATAAAATAAGTAAAATCACATGCATTTTTATATTGACCAGTTGTTAAATCAATAGCTCCAGTGTTACAAGATGGAACAATCGGAGCTGCGTATGTAAATGCAAGTGGAACTAAAACAAAACCAAGACCTAGAACTAAAGCAAAGATTTTTTTATTCATATTATTTTTGGTTAAGAATAAGGTCTAGTTGATTAGAAGCTTTAGTCATCGCTTCTGAAACAGAAAGTTTATTAGATAGAGAGTTTTGAACCATTTCACTAAAAATAGAATCTGTCGCTTCCTTATTTGGATCAAGCCAAGAGCGAGAGATAATTGCGGAATTAAAGAAAGTTAAAAGATATGGATCAGTTGGCTTATCATTTAGTAAGGATCTACTTGCTGTTGGAAGAGAAGTTTTTACTCCTAATTCTTTCATAAAATCTGGACCTGTAATCATTGTTGCTAAACCAAAAGAAGAAGCTAGACTTTTTGATTTTTTACTAACAACAAGAGTGTATATATTTCCATATGTTCTTTTGGAAATAGTTCCTTTTGTCTGTGGAATTGTTGATACATCAAAACTAAGATTTGGGTTTACTGATTGAATTTTAAATAATTCACTGGCATAACCGACATAAAAAGCGAGCTTTCCACTAGTAAACATATCTATAGAATTAGGCAACGAACGATTCCAAGTATAAATATCCTTAGATGGATTTGAAAATTCTAAGAAGAAGTTTAGTATCATTTCAAGTGGAAATGAACCATCTGGATTACTGTCTTTAATATTTAAACTATAACCATCATCCTTACGACTTACAATAGGATTACCACTTTGTAACAACAACATAGAAAGAACATCTTTTGCGTGATTAACATTATCATACTGACCAAAAGCAATCATACTTGTAGATATTGTCCCATCAGGTTTTTTCTTTGTTAACTTAGAGCCTAAATCAAACAACTGATCCCAAGTCGTAGGTGGAAAAAGTATACCTTCATTTGAAAGCATGTCTTTGTTGTAATATAAAACTATTGGGTCAACAAGGATTGGATAGCCAACAATACCATCTTTGGCAATATATAAATCAGCTCCATCTATAAATAAATTTCTATAAGATTTTTCAGGGAAACTAGCATATGGAACCTTATAAATAAAGTTATCATTTTTTAAGACCATATCAGGGGTTAAGATAAATAAATCTGGGCTTTTATCTTTTGCAAAAGCATCAGTAAGTTCTGCTTGGTATGTCTTTTCACTTTTTTGAACATAACTAACAGAGAAAGTGGAATTACCTGTACTTAAATTTTGAAATGAGTCTGAAACCTTATCAGCAGGTAGTGTTCCCCATATGACAATTTTACCAACAATTCCACTATTAGTAGAAGAAGATTTCCCTATTTTAAAAACACCAGAAAATATTAACACAGCAAAAACAAAGAAAGCTAAGAATACAGCGACTAAAATTGTTTGAAAATTATTCATGTGCAAAAATTATACCATAATGATTAGGATTTGTAGTAATCTTTTCTAAAAGTTTAAAACCTCTTTTTGTAAATAAATCAGTTGCCATAGCTGGAGAAACAACAGATTCTATGGATGGACCGATTCCTCCAAAAGGAGAAATCCAATCAACAAGAAGAACCTTCCCATCTTTTTTGAGAAGTCTTTTTGCTTCATCTACTAAGCCAAGTTTATCTTCTGCTTGGAATAAAACATTTGAAACAATGATTGCATCCATAGAGTGATCGGCTATTTTAGTTCCGCCACGTTTTTCTATATCACCCCAAATACACTCAACATTTGAGACACCCCAAGTCTTAATTTCACTTTCTAATTTTTTAACTAGATTTTTCTGAACCTCAATAGCATAAACATGTCCAGTATGTCCGACTCTAAGGCCAGAAGCCAGAGAGTAAGCACCTGTACCTGCACCAAAATCTGCGACACGCATTCCCTCTCGTAGACCTAATTGAGCAACATTTTGTTCTGGGTTTGAAAACATATTCTTTATTGTAACATTATGTAATTAATATTAAAAGATAAATACACTATTTTAGAGACATGTAATAGAAGCAATCGTATCACCTGCATGCATTTTCATAACTGTAACTCCTTGAGTTTGACGCCCAGAAGTTGGTATAGATTTTAAGTCAACACGGATAACCTGACCTTTAGCAGAAACAGCAATAATTTCATTTTCTTCTCCAATCATTTTAGCCACAATTAACTTCCCTGTTTTTGGAGTCACTTTAGCAGTCTTGATTCCGGAGCCACCTCTTTTTTGAGTTTTATATTCTTTAATATTTGTTTTCTTTCCTAATCCATTTGAAGAAAGAGTCAGAAGAGCTAGGGCAGTTTCCCCCTCTGGAATACGGTCAACTCCAATAACGAAGTCTCCTTTAGACAATTTAATAGCACGAACTCCACCAGCTGAACGGCCCATCTCTCGGACATCTCCTTCTTTAAATCTAATAGACTGACCAAGTGTTGTAGCAAGCATGACATCATCACCTTTTGAGACAGCAAGAACGGCCTCTAGTTGGTCGTCATCATCAAGTTTAATAGCAAGGAGCCCACTTCTTCTTACATCCTTAAAACTCTCAGCTGCTACTTTTTTCGTAATACCCATCTTGGTGACCATCATTAAACACTCAATTGTTTTTTTAGTTTCTTTATCAATAGGTAGAATTGAGGTAACTTTTTCTTCACCATTTAGTGCAATGAAGTTCATGATTGATTTACCCTTAGTAGCACGACGTCCCTCAGGGATATCGTACATTTTTATTTGATAAGCCTTTCCTAAATTAGTGAAGAACAATAACTCACTATGAGTATTTGCAGAGACAAGCATTGTCACAAAATCTTCGTCTTTTGTTTCAATATCTATAACTCCCACACCTCCGCGTTTCTGAGTTCTATATTCAGATGGGTCAGTACGTTTGACGTAACCACCCTTAGTAAAGACCAAGACTGATTCTTTTTCTGGGATTAAATCTTCTTCATTTATAGCTTTTACGCCACCCTTTATTATGCGAGTACGTCGGTCATCAGCATATTTATCTCTTATTTCTATAAGTTCTTCTCCAATAACTTTTAACATTTTCTTTGGATTAGCAAGAAGAGCTTCAAGTTCTTTAATTAATTCTTGTTTTTCTTTTAATTCAAGTTCAACATTCTTACGTTCAAGACCGGCAAGTTTTTGAAGTTTCATTTCAAGAATTGCGATTGCTTGCAATTCAGAAAACTTAAATTCTTTTATCAAATTTAATTTAGCAGTCAATGTATCCTTAGAACCACGAATCACAGTAATAACACGATCGATATGATCAAGTGCTTTTTTGAGACCAAGAAGAATATGTTCCCTCTCTTTAGCTTTTCTTAAATCAAATTCTGTACGACGTCGAACAATAACAACTCTGTGGTCAATAAATTCTGAAAGCAAACTCTTAAGTGATAGAGTCTGAGGAACTCCATCAACAAGAGCAACAATATTAAAGTTAAAAGATTGTTCAAGTTGAGTGTGCTTGTAAATATAATTTAAAACTTTTTCTGGAATAACTCCACCCTTTAAATCAATAGCAATACGTATATCTTTTGTTGATTCATCACGAAGCCCTTTTATTCCTTCTAATTTCTTCTCTTGGACAAGTGCAGCGATTGACTCTATTAGATTAGATTTATTTACACGGTAAGGAATAGAAGTAATGATTATTTGAAATGTTCCAGACTTCTGCTCTATAATTTCAGCCTCTCCTCGAGTCACAACTCCTCCACGACCTGTAGAATAAGCATGAACAAGATCTGCCTGACCATAGACAATACCTCCAGTTGGGAAATCTGGACCTTTAATAAATTGCATCAAATCTTCAGTCGTAGCATCTTTATTTTCAATCATGTGAAGCGTCGCATCAATAACTTCAGAAAGATTATGTGGTGGAATATTTGTCGCCATACCAACAGCAATACCTAATGTTCCATTAAGTAATAATGATGGAACCGCCGTAGGGAGAACAACTGGTTCTTTACGAGTCTGATCATAGTTTGGACGAAAATCAACAGTTTCTTTTTCTAAATCAAGAAGAAGTAATGATGATATCTTTGACATCTTTGCTTCTGTATAACGCATAGCAGCAGCTCCATCTCCATCGATAGAACCAAAGTTACCTTGTCCATGAATAAGAGGATATCTATATGAAAAATCTTGAGCCATATTTACCATGGAATCATAAACAGCGACATCGCCATGAGGATGATATTTTCCGAGCACATCTCCGACAACCGCAGCGCTTTTACGAAATCGAGATGATGATGTTAATCCCATTTCATTCATCGCATATAAAATACGACGGTGAACTGGTTTTAATCCATCACGAACATCAGGAAGTGCACGGTCAGTTATAACTGACATCGCGTAATCTATAAAACATTCTTTCATTTCCTTGTTGATGTCGACGGAAATAACATTTATGTGTTCTTTCTTTACAACTTCTACTTCTTCTTTTGCCATATTATTGTTGATCAGTATATTCTACTGGAGTTAAATCTATTTGTTTCTCTTCTACTTTTGGTTCGACTTTTTTTGTAGTTGAAATTTTACCGACACTCGCACTTATATTATCATAAGTAGATCCAATTGAATTACTAAAGAGCTTGAAAGGTTTAACATCTTCGAGCGCTTGATCTTTTACTTCTGTATTCCCGAATCTTGTTCCTAGACTATATACCCAGATTAAACAAACGAAAGACATGGAAACAACAAGAGCTCCTGCAAATATTTGTTTTCGTGTTTCTAGTTTTTTTGATTGTATTTTTTTTATATATTCTCTCATATAATTTTGTACCCCAATCAATTGGAATAAATTATGCTGGTAAAACGACAATTTCACCTTCTTTCCCAATAATATCTTTAGCTTTAATAGTAAGCTTATCAATAGCCTCTACTTTATCTTGACCTCCTTCTTTCAAAAATGACTGCAATGCCTTATCATCATAATCCATCGGAATAATTATTTTTGGTTCGAGAGATACAGCTAATTTGTATGCTTCAGCAGCTGTCAATAAATCATGATTTCCAATCGGCACAAAAATAATATCAGGAGAACCTATTTGTTCACGAATTTCAGCGGTAAGTTTTGTATTTGTCATACAGCCAAAAAAACAAATAGAAATATTTTCCACAGAGAGAGTATATATTGTATTAATATATTTTTTTTCACTAAGAATAGCTTCGGTCATTATCCCTTTTATAAAAATATCTTTAATTTCATAATCTCCAGGGCCTTTGACTTCAAAAGGAATATTTTCACCATGGGAAACCATATCAAAACCGTTATAATCAGGATGATTTATTGTAGAAAATGCAATATCGGAACCAAAACGTGAACCTTTAAAATCTTTAGAGTCCTTACTAACGGGGTTAAATGCCAATGTCAAACTTCCTTGCTGAATTTTGAAAAACTGTTTACCAAGATATGTAATAATCATAGAACTATTATACCAAATTATAATAAAAAAGAAAGAGAAAAAATGAAAAAATCTCTTATATCTCTCAAAAATCCCCCACACCACAGATAGCGGCTTCGCCGCTATCTGGGAATATCCTCTTCTTCCAACAAAGATCTCATTCCTCTTTCTTCTCTAATGGCTAATACAATCTCATCACAATGTTTTTTAAACATCTTAACTCCACCAAAAACATTTAAAATTCTTTCTCCTTCTATTTTATTTATAAGATTAAATTTACTATTTTCATACTCAAAATCCCCAGAAAAAACTAATTTATTTTTATTTTCTGGAATGTTATGAATTAAATAATTTTTATTTACATATGCAATAATTCTATTAAAATAATTTTCATCAGTAATTATTTGAGATTTAAAAACCCCTTGAAACAATGCTCCTGTTCGAATATTTTTACAATTAAAGTAAGAAACATAACCTCCTTGTAATTTATGCATAAATTTAGCAATTCCATTATCTGCAGATTGTTTTAATATAAAATGAAAATGATTAGGATTTAAACAATAGCCTAATATTTCTACTAAAGGTTTAACCTCAAAACTCTCAGATAGCGGCGAAGCCGCTATCTGAGAGTTAATTTTTTGTAGTTTTGATTTTCTTAAATTTGAGAGACTATTTATTTTATCAATTTGATTAAATTCTTTGATGCTTTCAATGAAACGATTCAAGTCTAATTTGTCACCAAAAATGTCTCGTTTATCTACACCACGATTATAAATATGATAATAGTTGTCTGTTAACAATGGTTGTTTTCTCATGTTCTATAATTATATAACATTCTTTTATTCCTAGATAGGGCCTAAAGCCCTATCTAGAGATATCTATGAAATTAATAAATTTATATTATTAACAATACCAACATACTATAAAGAAACACTCCCCACAGATAGGGCTTTAGGCCCTATCTGTGGGGAGTGTAATATAGGCTTGTAAAGATACAAAATTTATAGTATAGTAATCATATTATAAGCTCGATTTGAATTTAACCCTTTCTTTTGATTTGGAAGCCAAACACTAGTGAGATATTCAGATTGCGCCGCAAAATGCGGTTTTTTTAGTATCCAAAACATAAATTTATTATGTTGGAGAATATAATAGTATGAAAAAAGAAACAGAAGATGTTATTTCAAATATTGCTGAAAATGCAAAAATTGAACTTTCAAGTATTGGTAAAATGCTTGATAGGGCCGAAATTCCTCCACAAGTCGATGCCCTTGTAGAAGGTCCAGTTATATCAATTCAAAAGTCTTCCGTTTATATTGACCTTACTCCATTTGGAACAGGTATCATATATGGACGTGAATTCATCAACGCTAAAGATATTATCAAAAAAGTAAATATTGGTGATGTTGTTAAAGCTAAAGTTGTTGGAACTGATAATGATGATGGTTATATTGAACTTTCACTTAAAGAAGCTAAACAAGCTCTTATTTGGAGTGAAGCCGATAAGGCTATTAAGTCTAAAACAACTCTTGAGCTTACTGTTAAAGAAGCAAACAAGGGTGGTCTTATCCTTGAATGGCAAGGTATCGCAGGATTTCTTCCTGCATCTCAACTTAAAAGTGAGCACTATCCTCGAGTAGAAGATTCTGATAAAGATAAAATTTTGAAAGCTCTTAAAATGCTCGTTGGTAAGCGTATCAATGTAGTTATGATTTCAGCTCTTCCAAAAGAAGGTAAACTTATCTTTTCTGAAAAAGACAATAATCCAGAAGAACGTAAAGAAATTATCGGTAAATACGGAGTTGGTGATGAACTAGAATGCATTGTTGCTGGTATTGTAGATTTCGGTATCTTCCTTAAAGTGGAGGAAGGACTAGAAGGCCTTGTTCATATATCTGAAATTGACTGGGGTCTAGTTGAAGATCCACGTTCAATGTTTAAGGTTGGTGAAAAAATTAAAGCTAAAATAATTGATATTAAGGATGGTAAGATTTCCCTATCAATAAAAGCGCTTAAGGAAAATCCATGGAAAGAATTTGAAGGAACACTAAAAAAGGGAGATATCGTTTCTGGGGTAGTTATTAAATTTAATAAACACGGAGCTCTTGTTTCTATTAAACAAGGAGTTGCAGGTTTAGTTCACAATTCAAGTTTCGGTTCTGAAGAGAAATTAAAGAAGACTCTTGAATTAGGAAAAACTTATGATTTCCAGGTCACTCTATTTGAACCAAAAGATCAACGTATGACTTTGATACACTTAGAAGACGGTAAAGTTAAAGCAGAAGAAGAAACAATTAAGAATGCATAATTAATAATCAAAAATGCCTGAGCATCGCTCGGGCATTTTTGTATTTAATTCTTAATTCTGTCTATTCTCCTCTCAAAACATCAGCATAAGCTCTAATACAAATACCAACATCTCCGCTAGAAAGTTTTTCACATTCTCCATACTCATTAGTTTTTCTTTGAACACCCTTAAAACAATCAAAACGGGCATTAGAAATATCATTTATTAAAGAACACTGAAGAAGATTATTGTCTCTAACTGCAAAATAAACATGACAATCGTCAATTATTCTTCTATTACTTATAGAAGAATCTATTTTTAAACATAGATCAGAATTAGCAGATCCGCCCATTTTTTCTATTGCCATCCACTGACACTTAGCAATATCAGTATTAGTTTCTAGATATTTAGTACAATCATCAAAATTAGTATTTGTACTTAAAATGACAACAGATAAACACTCACTATGGATTCGAGAATCTTTAACTGCCGAGCAAAGGTTAATATCTCCTGTCGATTGAGCCTTACTCATATTTACAATATCTTGTGCTCGATTTAACTCAGATTGTTGATAATTATTAATATTAAATGGTTTAGCCAAAATAACAACAACTGCCAATGAAATTGAAATCACTAATAAAATTCTAGTTAATTCTTTTTTCTTAAAAGATAAAATTAAAGTAACTGAACTAAAAATTATAGATAGGTACATCAGTATTGCCATCTTACTTGTAAGCATCGCTAACAGATAGGGCTTGCCTGATGAAAATATACTTGACCTACTTTCTCCAAAATAAAAAGTTGATTTATAATCTATTTTTTCAACAGCACTAATAAGACTATAGTTACTAAAAACTGGCAAAATATAATAAAATATAGAAGTAATTGTAAAAATTAAAATAACAACTGAAGCTATTTTGAAAATCCTATATATTTTTTCAAGTTCGAAAGAATCATATTCTAAACCTATAGGATGCAAGAATTCATAAATAAGAAAAATTATAACTGTCAAAATTGCGACAATATATATAATCGGTGAAAAAATAATAGTCTGATAGTAGAGATTAAATAATAATGTAAAAGTTAATATGAGAAGTGAAGAATAAATTAAAAAATGAGAATAAAATTTTATCCTATTTTTTTTATTTTTAATTTTATTATGATCGGATAGTGAGCTTGTTGTATTTTTTATAACATTATGAGCTAAAATATTTTCGAGAGTTTTATAAGCATCTTCAATATCAAGCAAAGTCCAGTCATTTTTAACGAGAAATAACTTAATATCATAATCAGAAGTGCCTCTATCTTTTTCTGCCCTTATATAATCAACTAATTCTGGTGTAATCATATATATTATTTATTATAATTAATAATTTATTGGTTATAGAGACTCATAGCTTTATCCTTCCCAGAAGAAGATAACATCGCTATTATTTCTGCCACCTTTTTAGATTGAGTTTTTATTATTTTAATTTCATCTTCCTTAAATGATCCTAGAAGGAATTTAAGCACAGCCTCTTCCCCTTTTGGTTTCCTTAATTTGCCTGTTATGGTATGAGGTGAAACTCCAATACGTATGCGTAAAAATTCTTGCGATTTAACCCGCTTGATTATTGATTCAAGTCCATTATGTCCACCCGAGGAACGATTGAAGGAGATTTTTAATGTTCCAACAGCTAAGTCCATATCATCATAAACAACAATTAAATTATTTAATTTTTTAGGATTATCAATGAGTGGAGCAACTGCATTCCCCGAATTATTCATAAAAGTATTCGGAATAATAAATTCTACTTTCTCTCCCAAAATTTCACCTTTAGATTTTAAAGATTTAATTTTCATATCTTCTCGCCACTCAGAAAAATCATTGGCTTTCGCAATAGCTGAAAGAATAATACGTCCAGCATTGTGACGAGTTTTTTCATATTCACTTCCAGGATTTCCAAGTCCGCATACTAATATCATACACATATATAGTAACATATAATAATCAATAAGTCTGTGTGTCTTATGCTTTATCAAAAACTTTACACCACAGAAAATCATATTACGTCAACATTAATTGTGTGGTAAAATAAAGCCTGTATAGATTCCAATATAAATAAAATATTTATGAATCGGGAATATTTATAATAAAAAGGTGCATATTACTAATTTTAAAAAATAATAAGATACATCCCACAAAAAATATAAGTGGATTATCTATAAAGGGATGGAAAATAAAAACATGGAAAACATTTCTACCAAATCAAAGTTGAGGGAATTTCTTGAAAATGGTTGGGATTTAATTAAATTTGCAATAATTGCTTTAGCAATTGTAATCCCAGTTCGCATGTGGATAGCACAACCGTTTGTTGTCTCAGGTGAATCCATGTATCCTACTTTTCACGATGGTGAATATTTAAT
>JBBRVK010000007.1:0-18345 GCA_038247045.1 Minisyncoccia bacterium
TGCTCGGAAAATCAAGAAAAAAGAGCAGATTGAAAGCCTAATGAAATTCATCGATGCCAAATTAAAAGACAACAAAACCCAAATAAAAAGATCGAGATTACAACTAATTAACTGTCAATTATGTTCAGTGGCTTGAACAAGTATAAGATATTTATAAATAATCAAATTAGTTTTAATAGTTAATAAAAAATCTCTAACATAAAGAGATTTTTTATGTTAGAGATTAACTTTTTTAGATGATCAATTTAATTGATTTGTAGTCAAAACAAAAGTATGACTCGCATTCGAAACTTGATCTTCCTTGGTTGCAGCATTTATTTAAATCAGTACAAATTTCATGCTTACAATTGGGCATGATTTGAAGGTGCTTCGTTGCTACGGGGAATCTTTTCCCTAATAAATTCATAGCTATTGAAACATTTTTTTCTGTCTCAATAAGTTTAACAATTTCATCTTCATAAATAAAAAAATATGGCATGACTACATTTTTACCCTGCATGTCTTTGCCTGAGCTTGCTTGTTTGTTCATTATATTTTTTTTAATGGTTAGAAAAATACATTTTCTATAGTCTACAATTTATTAAATTTTTGTCAACTTATAGTAGGTCTTCAGGATCAACATTGATTGAAAATGCAGGGGATAAACGAGATAAATTTTCTGATAAATGAGCACTAATAACTTTTTTATCATTTGTTGGCAAGGGCCAAAGACTTGAATCAATTTTTATCACGGTGTTAGTTACGTATTGACCTTTTACTTTACCAACAAAAGCACTAAATATTTGTGGTTCATATCCACCTAAAAGTTTATCAATATAGCTTCTGGCTTTTTCTGTGTCAGTACCGGTACCGACATAAGTAATTTTAATTAATCTTTTAAAAGGGGGATATCCAAATTGTTTTCTTTCTTTTAAATCTTCTCGATAAAGAGGGAGAACGTTACCGCTTAATATATGTAATAGTATTGGATTTTCAGGAATTCGAGTTTGAATTATTAAATTACGTTTTGTCATTTCGTGAAGTTTTTCTATAACATGTAGAATTTTTTGAGTAATATTAAAACTTGGTATAGAAAGCAATCCGTCGAGCGAGATAATAGCGCTATGAATGACATCACCATTAATATAAGAAAATGCCATTTCTGTTCCTATTAAAATACTTCCAGGATTTTTGTTAAATTCTATCATGGCATCACGAGCTTCTTTATCAGAAGAAGTTGTTTCTTTGTCTATTTGAATAATTTTTACATTTGGAAAATATTCTTTGACTTCATCATAAACCCTATCTGTTCCAATTCCAATCGGAGTCAGATTCCAGCTTAAACATTCAGGACATCTGACTTCCGTTGTGTCTTTATGTCCGCATTTATTACACATAAAAATACGGGAAGCTACGATTTTAGTAGCATTTCTTTGTTTTGAACCATATAGAACAATCGGGGTTGAACATGTTGGACACAGTAATGTATGACCGCAGTCGTGACATACTGTAACCCCAGCTAGGCCCTTACGGATTGTGAAAAGAAAAACAGATTCATTGTGAGCTATCGCGTACTCTATCATTTTTTTTGTTGTATCAGATAGAATCGCAAAAGTTTTAATTCCTTTTTCGTCTAGTTGTTCTTTCATATCAACGACAAGTTGACGTTCTGCTTGGGGTAATCTAAACAAAGGTGAAGCAACTTCTCCAAGTTCACCTTCGTCGTGGCGATGAAGTGTATCAGGGCGGAGGAGTGTATCACCAAAAATTAATTTTACTTTTTCGATTGAAGATAAAATTTCAGCAAAAGAACGGACATCTAAAAATGGTCGGCCAAATTGTTTATAAGCATCGGAACTTTCATGTTCAACAATAATAGTTTTAATATCATTTCTTGGTATTGAAAGAAACTTTCCAGTACCAATAATAATGATTGGGTGTTCTTCGTTAATGCAAGAATTATAAGTATTTATTAGTGCTTTTTTCCCCATATCAGAATGGAAAGAAAAAACATACTGACTAATACCTTTTGTAAGTTCATTTTTAAATTGTTCAATGTCATAACGAGTCGGAACACAAATAAAGACAGATTGTTTTTTTGCAAAGGCTTCTCTGATTAAAGTTCGATACCAACTTATGCGGTCTGGAGTCATTGCTTGGAAAATTAATTTTTCTTGCTTAACAATATCAACTTCTCTTTCATTAATTTCTATTTTCTTACTTTTCTTTAATTCTTTTAAATTATCTAGAAAAACTGAAGGCAAGAGTGCTTTAATAATAGCCCCTGTGTTACTAACTGCATAATCTTTCATTTTTTCACAAGCTAGGAAAAAAGATGGAGAGAAAGGGGATGGTCCTTTAATTCCAATTATTTTTTTTAATTGAAAATCTGCTTTTTTTAAATCAAATTTAATATCACGGGCATTATCAACATTTATAACAATAGCATCCGCCGTCTTAGATCTGATAGGAATAGACACAATACTTCCTAAGGGAATCTCGATTGCTGAAAAATAAGTTAGGTTTTCTCTCTGGAATCCTTTTTGTATGGGAATGACAGTTACGATATACATGCTTATATGTTAGCACAAAATACTATATTTTAAGCATAAGTTTTTATATTTATTTTTTCCTCTAGAGTGTGATATAGTAGATAGATTACATGGCAATATTTTCCAAAAAATTAGGTATAGATTTAGGAACAGCAAACACTCTTGTTTATTTACCGGGGAAGGGCGTTGTGTTGAATGAACCTTCTGTCGTGGCTGTTTCCGAACAAGATAATACTATCTTAGCTATTGGTATTGAAGCTAAAGAAATGATAGGTAAAACACCTGAAAGTATTATGGTCTATCGACCAATGAAGGATGGAGTTATCGCTGATTATCGTGTTACTGAAGCGATGCTTCGATATTTTATAACAAAAACTTTAGGTAAATATAATTTATTCAAACCAGATGTCATGGTTTCAGTTCCCGCTGGTATTACTTCTACGGAACGACGTGCTGTTGTTGAAGCTGCGGTACGTGCTGGAGCTTCAAATGCTTATGTTGTCAAGGAACCAATCTTAGCTGCCATTGGTGCTGGTATTCCTATACATGAGCCACGTGGGCATATGATTATGGACATAGGTGGTGGTACGACAGATGTCGCCGTTATTGCTCTGGGTGGAATTGTTGCTTCGACTTCTGTTAAATGTGCTGGAGATAAAATAGATCTTGCTATTGCTGATTATATTAAAAAAACATTTAATCTTGCTATTGGTGACCGAACTGCAGAAGCTATAAAGATAAAGATTGGAGCTGCTATTCCACTAGAAGAAGAATTAACAATAACAATCAAGGGACGAGATTTTATTCAGGGACTCCCTCGAACTGCACAGATTTCTACTAATGAAGTTGTCAGAGCGATTGATAAAGAATTAAGAGCTATGATTTCAGCCATTAAAGATGTTTTATCTCAAACACCTCCAGAGCTTGCCGCAGATATTATTGATGACGGAATTATAATGACTGGTGGTTCCTCTCAAATTCGTAATTTATCAGATCTTATCTATCGTCGCACTGGAGTTAAAGCTCGGGTGGCAGATGAACCTCTGTTGTGTGTAGTAAAAGGAACAGGGGAAGCTCTAAACCATTTGGAAACTTATAAAAAAACTATTTTAAGTAAAAGATAAAAGATGAAAATTTTAAAAAATAAGAAAATATTAAAAGTAATTATTTTAGTCATTTTATTAGGGTTTGCGCTTATTGGATTAGTTTTTTCTGGAGTTTTTGTTGCAATGAGATTACATCTAACTGATGTAAAGGGTAGTATAGATTCTCGCAATGCTTTTTTTAATGAAGTTAAAAAAGAGACACAGCGTTTTCCTAATATAAAAAGAACTGCAGATGGAATGAGGTCCGAGAGATTAAATCCTGAAACTGAGTGTAAAATTATAACGATTTCATCTATTCTTCCAGAAAATGGTAGGAGAATTTTGGATACATATATGCAAACCAAGGATACAGTTTTAACTGAAAAAATGGTTGATGCTATTGTTTTGGTTACAGAAAATAATAATTTATTTTTAAAAGATAAATTGGATAAATGTAATGAAATTGGAAAAAATATTTCTTCTTTAGGTGATAATCCTACTAGTCAAAGTGTTTTTAGTTGGATGACATCAACTGAATGGTTAACCCTTAGAGATGCGCTAGTGAAAGATAAAGATGTTATTAATCAAGCAAGTCATGACAGTGGAGTTCCATCTCGAATTATAGTTTCAACTGTAATTTCTGAACAGTTTAGATTTTTTACCGCAAATCGTGAATCATATAAGAAATATTTTGAGCCATTAAAAGTTCTAGGTAATGGAACGAAGTTTTCTTACGGTGTCGCTGGTGTAAAAATTGAAACAGCTAAAGTTATAGAAAGTAATTTAAAAGATGTTAATAGTCCTTATTATTTAGGAGCAGATTATGCTGATATATTTAATTACGGAGATAAGGATCCAAATACTGAATTACTTGGAAGGTTAACTGATAATAAAAATCATTATTATTCATATTTATATACAGCAGTATTTTTAAAAGAGATAATGCATCAATGGGAAGTAGCAGGATTCCCAATAAATGATAGACCTGAAGTTTTGGCTACACTATTTAACTTGGGTTTTAATAAATCTGTTCCAAAAGCTTCGCCAGAAGTTGGTGGTTCTACTATTACTATTAATGATAGAGATTACACCTTTGGTGGTTTGTCGTATGAATTTTATTACTCAGGCGAGTTGTTAGATATTTTTCCTTTTGGATTAAAATAATTAAATAATTTTAAAATTTGCAAATTATATTCTAAAAAAGTCCTCGGACGAGGGAATAGGAATCGGTGCCAGACATTTTTTTATAAAATAATTTGCAAATTTTAAAATTAAAATTAAAATGAAATTAGAACAACTTTTTCCTAAAGATTTATATCATAGTTATGTTATAGAGGGCGATCCAAACAAGACGGCCTACCTCTTGCGTGAATTTTTAGAAAGTAGGGGAGAAATAGATAAGCAAAGCCCTGATATGATATTTGAGCAATATGATTCTTTCGCAGTTCTTGATAGTGAAAGAATTAAAGAGTGGCACCAAAATAAATCCATTGCATATAAGAAAAAAATTTGTATTATTGGGACTAAATTCATTAACCGTGATGCAGAACAGTCACTACTTAAGATTATAGAAGAACCAAATCCTTATACTCACTTTTTTATTATTGTTCCAGATTCTTCTTTATTATTAGACACAACTTTATCGCGTGTCCAACTTATAAAAAACATAGAAAGTGAGGAGGAAGATAATATCTTAGCTAAAGATTTTCTAAATTCTACTATTACCCTTCGGATTGAAAAAATAGCTGCTATTGTCAAAGAATTTAAGGATAATGAAAATAGTGGTGGAATTCGTTATTATGCAATAACTTTAATTAATGGAATTGAAAGAATTATTTATGAAAAATGGAAGAAAGATATAAATAACAAGAATGAAAAATTTATTTTAGATGAATTAAAAAATAGTCGAGAATATCTATCTATTCCAGGCTCAAGTGTAAAAATGATTTTAGAACATCTAGCTCTTGTGATATAATTAAAATAATAATTAAGAATTAAAAGGCCTTACAAATTATATTCTAAAAAAGTCCTCGGATATCCTCGCAAGGATCATAGTGGTGCGAGGCCAGACATTTTTTATAAAATAATTTGTTTCGCTATAATATATATGGCATATAACACACAAAATTTTAAAACAGAATTAAAGAAAGTAGAAGAATGGTTATCTAAGGAATATGCTTCTGTTCATACAGGTCGAGCAACTCCAATGATTTTAGACAATGTAATGGTAGATAGTTATGGACAACGTATGTCTATTAAAAATGTTGCTGGAATTACTATTGAAGACTCTAAAACTTTGCGTGTTGCACCTTGGGATAAAAATCAGATTAAAAGTATTGAAAGTGCAATTGCTGAATGCAATCTAGGCTTATCTCTAGTTTCTGACTCCGATGGTGTTCGAGTTATTTTTCCAATGCTTACAACCGAAAACCGTACAAAATTAGCAAAGATTTTAAAAGATAAACTTGAGGATGCTCGCATTAGTATTCGCAAGGAAAGACAAGTTGAAATGGATAAAATCGGAGATTTATCAGAAGATGATGAAAAGAGAGCTAAAGATGAAATTCAAAAATGTGTAGATGAATCAAATAGAAATCTTGAAGCAATTTTTGCAAAGAAAGAGACTGATGTTATGAATTAATTTGGTTATTAATTTTTTGGTTTACGAAAACAACATATTGTTGTATAATCAGAACAAACCAATAAATCAAGGCCATGAAAAATGTTTCTTTTGTTAAGAAATTTTCTTTAAATAAATTTTTTGAAGAATACATTTATGATCCAAAAAATATACAGAGAATCGGTATGTCTGTATTTTTTGGAGTATTCTTGTTTTGTACTCTTCTTTTTTTCCTTTTCTTTCATATTTTAAAATAAAAAAATAAAAAATATGACTACTATCTATTAAAAACCCTTTCATTTTTTTTGAGAGGGTTTTCATTTTAAGTAAAATTTAAAATATGTTATGATATTCTTATGAGCATCATAATTTTTATTGTCATTTTACTTATTTTAGTTGTATCCCATGAATTTGGTCATTTTATTGTCGCTAAAAAATCTGGTATCCGTGTAGATGAATTTTCTTTCGGTTTTCCTCCTAAGATTATTGGTAAGAAAATAGGGGAAACAACCTATAATTTAAACGCTCTTCCTTTTGGGGGTTACGTTAAAATTTTTGGGGAAAACGGAATTGACGAAACTACTAGCGAAGAAGATAAAAAAAGAAGTTTTGATCATAAACCAAGATACATTCAAGCTCTTGTTTTATTTGCAGGCGTTGCTATGAATTTCCTTGTTGCTTGGTTGTTGCTTTCTGTTGGTTATATGTCAGGTCTTCCTTCTTCTGTCAGTATGGCGCCACGTGGAGCTAATGTTGGTAATCAAGCTCTTACTATTACAAGTGTTGCAAAGAGTAGTCCTGCTGAAACAGCTGGTCTAAAAGCTGGAGATAAAATTATTCAACTAAAAACTGATACGGATTTTACTTTAACACCTTCAGCTGAAAGTGTTCAATACTTTGTTAAAAAACACGGAGAGGAAGTTATTACAATGGAATACAAAAGAGGTCCAGATGAAAAACAAACTACTGTTACTCCTATAAAGAAAAGCATAGATAGCGTTCCTGCAATTGGTGTTTCTCTCGATATGATTGGAACCTTAAAACTTCCTGTTCATAAAGCAGTTTGGGAGGGGCTAAAACTTACGACAAATTTAACGGCTGGGACTGCTGTAGGTTTCTATAAATTAATAGGAGGAGCAATCACAGGTAAGGGTGATATGTCCGCAGTAACTGGTCCTATTGGTATTGTTGGGGTAGTTGGTGATGCAGCCAAGTTTGGATTCATCTATTTATTGTCATTTACAGCTTTAATTTCAGTCAATCTTGCTGTTATAAATTTAATGCCATTTCCTGCTCTTGATGGAGGACGATTATTATTCTTATTAATAGAAAAAATAAAAGGTTCTCGAATCAAACCAGAAATTGCAAATATTGTTAATATTGTTGGTTTTAGTATGTTAATGTTATTAATGGTTTTTATCACCTATCACGATATACTTAAATTAATTAAATAAAGCCAAAAAAACCGCACCTGTTCCGCAGATGCGGTTTTTTGACTTTTATCTCATATTTTGTTTAAATTACTAAAAGATAATTAGTGAGTAGAAACTTAATATTACTTAGTCATGAAAAAAGATAAGAAAGAAGTTGAGGAAAGATCTGGTTTCGATTTGAAGATGAATATGAATAGAGGGGAAGCCAATTTAGGAGATACTTCTAGAACCCCTAATCAAAAACGTTCAGCTGTTTCGAAAAAGCAAAAGCCTAAGAGTTCTTCTGGAGAAAAAGAATAGTTGTTATTAAATATGACCTACTCTCCCTTATACTGTTTAAAATCAGTTATTTTATAAAAAACCGAAATATCTATTAAGAATGTTTCGGTTTTTATTTTACAAAATCTAAAATGTATGATAAAGTAATAAAAGTTTCGCCAATTGGCGATTTTATTTTTCACCTCTAATAGAGAATTTTATATATTATGAAACAAATGGAAATCAGGAATATAGCTATAATCGCCCACGTTGACCACGGCAAAACAACATTGACCGACCAGCTTATGAAACAGTGTGGTATGGTAGAAGAAGGGGTCACTATGGACTCTAACGCTATTGAACTTGAACGTGGTATTACTATTTATTCAAAAAATACCTCTGTTATATATAAAGGTACAAAAATAAACATTGTTGATACTCCTGGGCACGCTGACTTTGGATCTGAAGTTGAGCGTGTTCTTCGTGCTATTGACTCAGTTTTACTCCTAGTCGATGCCCAAGAGGGGCCAATGCCTCAAACAAGATTCGTATTAAAGAAATCTCTAGAACTAGGATTAAAACCAATCGTTGTTATAAATAAAATTGATAAACCAGCTGCTAATCCAGAGCGTGTTCATGAAGAAGTTTTGGAACTCTTTTTGGAGCTTGGTGCAAATGAAGAACAAATAAATTTCAAAACAATTTATGCTATTGGAAGACAAGGTAAAGCTTTTCTAAAACTTGGCGATGAGTCAAACGATTTAACACCACTTCTTGATTTAATATTAAGAGAAGTTCCAGAAGCTTCAACAGATGAGAATGGAGCTTTTCAGGCACAAGTTTTTAACCTCGGTTATGATAATTTTTTGGGACGACTTGCTATCGCTCGTGTTTATGCTGGGTCAGTTAAAACAGGTTCTCAAATAATAATAAAAAATGCTGAAGGTGCAATGCGTACTACTCGTATTAGTAAAATGTTTACATTCCAGGGGATTGCTCGTAAGGAAGTAGATATTCTTACGACAGGAGATATTGCGATGATTGCTGGTATTCCAGATGTTTTTATCGGGGAAACACTTTGTGATGATAAGGAAACTATTGCATTACCATCCATTGCTATTGACGAGCCAACTATTTCTCTAAATTTCTTAGTTAATGATTCTCCTTTTGCGGGACGTGAAGGTAAATATGTTACTAGTCGACAAATAAGAGAAAGACTTGAAAAAGAATTAGAAATAAATGTAGGACTTAGAATTAGTTTCGATTCTCCTGACCAAGAAGAAGTTCAAGAAGGATATCTAGTTTACGGAAGAGGAGAACTTCATATTGCTGTTCTATTAGAAAATATGAGACGCGAGGGATATGAACTTCAGGTTTCTCAACCACATGTAATTATTAAAGAGGAAAATGGTAAAAAACTTGAACCTTACGAAGAAGTTACTATTGATGTCCGAAATGATGTTTCAGGAAGTGTTATCGAAAAACTTACCTCTCGTCGTGGAATGATAACAAATATGCACGAGAAAGAGGGAATCACAAGAATGTTAATTGAAATTCCAACAAGAGGATTGCTTGGATACCGTGGGCAATTCGTTGTTGATACAAAAGGTGAAGGAATACTTGCTTCAAGATTTATTGGCTTCAAAGATTATGCTGGAGAAATAAAAAAGAGAGATGTTGGTTCTATGTCGTCAATGGTTACTGGAAAAGTTATAGCTTTCTCCCTTTGGACATTACAAGAAAGAGGTATCCTATATGTTGAACATGGAGATGAAGTTTATGAAGGAATGGTTATTGGTAACGTTACAAAAGGTGACGAAATGAGTGTCAATCCAACTAAGGGTAAACAACTTTCAAATATGCGTTCTTCTGGTACCGATGAAGCCGTTAACGTTAAACCTCCATACAAGTTATCAATCGAAAGAGCCTTAGAAGTTATGGCTGATGATGAATACTTAGAAATTACACCTAAAAATGTTCGTTTACGCAAAAAGCTCCTTACAGAACAAGATAGATCTAAGTTAAAAACAGCTGCAAGTAAGAAGTAATTTTGTCTTTTGAGTAATATCTTTACAACACATTTGACTTTATTGGATAGTAATGATATTATGAAAAGAGCATATAACAATTATTAAGTTAATTTTTAACACAAATGGCTAATACTATTACATTTAAACCAAAACAAGTTACAAAGCGAATTCTTTCAAATCTACCACCCAGGTCTTACGAGGTTATTGTTAACCGATTTGGAATTACTGATGATGGAGAAAGAAAGACATTGGAAGCTATCGGACAAAAATATGGTATTACACGAGAACGTGTTCGCCAGATAGAAAATTCTGCACTTGCCTTCATTCGTAAATCTGATGCTTTCAAAAACGAAAAAGCGGTTTTTGATGAATTAAAAAAATTAATGCATTCACTTGGAGCTATTGTTTCTGAACAAGAATTTTTGAATCATCTTTCTAAGGATAAAATTATTCAAAATAATATTCATTTATATTTAAATCTAAGTGATGATTTTACCAAACATAAAGAAGATAATCATTTTAAAACTCGTTGGAGTGTAGATGCTGATATTTCCGAGCAAGTACATAAATCATTAAAAAATCTTTTTGAAAATTTAACAGATGACCAGTTGATACCAGAAGCAGAATTAGTTGGTAGATTTCTTGATGAAGTTAAGGATTTAGCTGATCAATACAAGAGTGAAGAGATTGCTAAGAGATGGTTAACTATGTCAAAAACTCTTAGTAAAAATCCATTAGGGGAATGGGGTAAAACTTCTTCATCTTCTATCAAAACTCGTGGTGTAAAAGATTATGCTTTTCTTATGATGAGAAAACATGGTTCACCAATGCACTTCCGAGAAGTGGCAAAAGCGGTTGCGAATACTTTTGATAAAAAATGTCATACAGCAACTTGTCACAATGAACTAATTAAAGATTCCAGATTTGTATTAGTAGGAAGAGGTATTTATGCGCTTTCTGAATGGGGATATAAATCTGGTGTTGTCCGTGATGTAATCAAAGAGTTATTGAAAAAGAATGGTCCAATGTCAAAAGATGATATCGTTGACCAGGTTATGAAAGAAAGATATTTAAAAAAGAACACGATTTTAGTTAATTTACAAAATACTAAATATTTTAAGAAAAATAAAACTGGTTTGTATACTGTTTGCTAAATAAGAAATCCCTCACTAATTTAGGTTAGTGAGGGATTTTCTTTTAAATTGTGATATAATACTCCTATGTATAATCGTGGTATTATAAATATTATTTTGATAATCTTAGGAATCATTATAATTGCAATATTATTTGGCTTCATGTCTTCCTCGACATTAAAACTTTGGTAATTAAATATAAAATTCATTATTTCTTATGATTCAAGATTTTCTTAATACTCATAATCTAAATCTTCTGCAGATGTTACTCGTGACAGTGGGATATTTAATGCCTATACCTTTGACGTATATTGCGTTGAATTTATGGCATCACTACAGACAAGAACGTTTTATCATGGGTATAAAATGGGTTCTTCTTGAGATTCAAGTTCCACGTGATGTTATTAAATCTCCTGCTGCTATGGAACTTATCTTTTCAAATGCGCTTTATCATAAAAGTAACAAAGGTTTCTGGGAACAATATATTCAAGGTGCTCCTTGGTTTTGGTTTTCTCTAGAAATAGTTTCTATTGATGGAAGAGTTCATTTTTTTATCCGTACACCAACTCGAATGCGTAGTTTAGTTGAAACTCAAATCTATGGTCAATATCCTCAAGCAAAAGTTGTTGAGGTTGAAGACTATGCATTTCATATTCCTCAATATAAAAAAGAAGGGGATTGGAATACTTGGGGTTGTGAGTTTAAAAAAGCAAATGAAGACTTTCTTCCAATAAAAACTTATAAGGGTTTTGGTGACGATATGAAAACGGGAGTTAAGGAAGAGTTTAAGATAGATCCGATTACTCCAATGATTGAGTATTTAGGTTCTATCCCTCGTGGTCAGCAAGTTTGGATTCAGATGATTGTTCGTCAAAGTATTAAAACATATCATAATCATCATACAGGTAAACACATGAACTTTATTGAGGCAGCTGTTGATTATCTAGACAGGACTTTGGTTGGTTATACAAAACTTCAGGATGGTGGTTCACCAAATGAAAGTTATTTAGTTAGACAGACATTTTTACCTGAACGTTTGAAGCCTGTTGTTGCTGCTGTCACTGAGAATATGGCAAAGATTCATTTCGATTGTGGAATACGTCTTGTTGCCCTTTCTGACAAAAAAATATGCTCTGAGGATCAATTCCAAAATTTACGTCGTGAAGTTCGTCTTGTTTTTCGTCAGTATGCAATGCCTTCAGTAAATGAACTTGAGCGTGTTAATTCTACACAGTTTGATGCTCCATGGTCTGATCCTACTGGACTTGCCTTAACTAAAATTAAAAAAAGAATGTTGGATTTTTATCGTTTGCGTATTTTCTTTCATCCACCACTTCAGTATGCTACTAATTATCCAAAAATTTTATCTGCATTTTTCCCAGCAAATAAACCTAATCTTTTTGTCATATCAACAGAAGAGTTGGCCACCCTGTTTCATTTCCCTGGAATGGTAAGTGAGACCCCAAGCTTCAAACGTATTGAATCAAAAATTGCAAAGCCACCTTCAAATCTTCCTGTATAGATTTGATTGGCTTTTGGTTTATAATATTAAAAGTATTATTTAATAATAATATAGAGAGTTTTTACTTAAATGGATAATTTAGATGAAAAAATAAAAAAGGAAAAAAAATCCAAACATAATTTAGTATTGAATATTATTTTGGTAATATGTTTTTTATTTGTGTTCAGTTATTATTTATTATCTGCACCCTCTAGAGACAAAGATGTTATTATTCATGTCTCTTCAAAAGAAACATTATCTGATGTATCTAGTGACTTAGAAAATAGAGATGTTGTTCGATATCCTCTAATTCTTAAATCTTTTGTCTCATTAATTTCGTCTGATAAAAAAATTCCCAGTGGTGATTATTTGTTTGTAAAAAATGAAAATCTATGGAATGTTGCTTGGCAATTAGGAAGAGGAATTCATAAGGTGGAACCAATAAGAATTACTTTTAAAGAGGGGGTAACAAATATAGATATGGCTAATTTATTAGCAGATAAACTACCTGCTTTTCGCAAGGATTTATTTTTAGCTGACGAAAGAACTAAGCAAGGGTATCTTTTTCCAGATACATATTTTTTCTATCCATTATCTACAACTGATGAAATATTGAATAGCATTACTGCAAATTTTAAAAAGAGGATTTTGTCAGTTGATAAAGAAATAAAATCTTCTGGAAAAAGCTTATCAGATATTATTATCATGGCTTCAATTTTAGAGAAAGAAGCCAGTGGTAAGGATGATTCACCTATAATCTCAGGTATATTATGGAGTAGAATTAAATTAGGTATGCCTCTACAAGTTGATGCAGCTCCTATAACCTATAAGAATATTAATTTACCTCTAAGTCCGATAAGTAATCCTGGTTTAGTTTTTATCGTATCTTCCTCAGAACCTGTTTCTACTCCTTACCTGTTTTATTTACATGATAAAAATGGACAAGTTCATTATGCTATAAATTTTAATGAACACCGCAATAATATAATTCGTTATCTTAAATAATTATGATATTAAAAACAACAAATCAAAAAGAATATGAACTTATAGATTCTGGCCTTGGAAAGAAGTTAGAGCGCTATGGTGAATATTTACTAGTAAGGCCTGACCCAGAGGCGTTATGGAAAAAAACTCTTACTGAAGATGAATGGAAAAAAATTGATTTAGAATTTGTTCGTAATGGCAATAAAACTAAATGGGTTATTAAAAATGGAATTCCAAAAAGTTGGAATATTTCATTTGGTAATTTAAATTTCTCAATTAAACCTACTTCTTTTAAACACACAGGTCTCTTTCCAGAACAGTTGCCGAATTGGGAATGGATGGAGGGGGTAATTAAGAACAAAGAATTAAGAATTAAGAATATGGGGGCGGAACTCTTGGACAATTTTTCAGGCCCTCGAGTCGTTTCACCAGATCATGAAAAATTGTCCAATGATTCTACCAATAGAAAAATTTCTGTTTTAAATTTGTTTGCTTATACAGGCGGAGCAACACTAGCTTGTGCTTCTGCAGGGGCAGAAGTTTGTCATGTAGATGGTTCAAAAACAGCCACAGCTTGGGCTAGAGAGAACGCAGAGCTTTCTGGACTAGGAGATGCTCCAATCCGTTGGATTGTTGAAGACGTAATTTTATTCTTAAAAAGAGAGATAAAAAGAGGTCGTCGATATGATGCCATCATAATGGATCCACCATCCTTTGGTCATGGCCCTAAAGATGAACTTTGGAAGATTGAAGAACACTTTATAAATCTTATGGAATTATGTCAGCAAATATTATCTGAAGATCCTTTATTTGTTTTAATTAATGGTTATACAGCAGGTTATTCTCCTATCGCATATCAAAACAATCTTATTGAGATGATGAAGGGTCACGTGGGTAATATTGAAATAGGTGAATTAGTTTTAGAAGAAAGTAGTATTGATAAAAGATTACTTCCTTGTGGTATATTTGCAAGATGGAGCAAAAATTAATTCTCATAGATCAGACCTATGAGAAAAGATATGAAGAATACAATTAATAAAAATAAAACTGTTTTTGTTGGTGTATCTGGGGGAGTAGATAGTTCTGTCTCAGCTGCACTGTTAAAAGACCAAGGCTATAATGTCGTTGGGGTTTTTATTCATACATGGACTCCTGATTTTATAAATTGTACCTGGCGTGACGAAAGAAGAGACGCTATGCGAGTTTGTGCTCATCTTGATATTCCATTTCTTGAATGTGATGCTGAGAGTGCTTATAAGAATGGTGTTGCTGATTACATGATTAATGAATATAAGAAAGGAAATACTCCAAATCCTGATGTGATGTGCAATCGTGAAATAAAATTTGGCGTATTTTGGGAATTTGCCCATGTCCATGGGGCAGATTTTATCGCTACGGGGCACTATGTTCAAAATAAACATGAATTAAGAATTAATAATTATGAATTAAAGAAATCAATAGATGAATCAAAAGACCAGGTTTATTTCCTTTGGACTCTAACACAAGATGATTTAGCTCATACTCTTTTCCCTGTAGGAAATTTAAATAAAGTAGAAGTAAGGAAATTAGCTAAAAAATATAAACTTCCAACAGCTACAAAAAAAGACAGCCAAGGTGTTTGTTTTCTTGGGTCACTTGATATGAAAGATTTTTTAAAACATTATATAGAATCTTCTGAAGGTAATGTTCTTGACGTCGATGGCAATGTTATTGGAACTCATGACGGGGCAATGTTTTTTACTTTAGGTGAAAGACATGGTTTTAATATAAAGAAAAATTCAAAGGAAAATTTACCATACTATGTTGTCTCTAAAGATATAGATAAAAATATAATAGTTGTATCGTCTAAACCTGTTGGTACCTTTTTCTCAGACCCTCGGTCAAGCTCACCAGACCATGAGGAAAAGCTACCACAAGGCTTTAATATCGATTTAAAAAATACAAATTGGATTACAGGAATACCTGATATTACAAAAAAATATACAGCTCAAATTAGATATCATGGAGATTTTTTGGTTTGTATTATTAAAATAATTAAAGATAAGGAGGCCCGTATTATTTTTGATAAAGATGTGTTGGTGGATAGTGGACAGTCAATTGTTTTGTATAATAAAGATGTGTGTTTAGGTGGGGGTGTTGTTAAATAATTATTAATAATGTTTTAAAATATATCACTGGGTGATATAATAATAATATGATTTCAAATTTTATAGATGCGGCTACTTTAGATGTAATGGTTCGTCTTTTTGTTGCATTGTCATTAGGTATGATTATTGGGACTGAGCGTGTTTGGGCTCACAAGACAGCTGGTATGCGTACATATGCACTGGTGTCTATGGGTTCTGCTTTGTTTGTTATTGTTTCTAATGAAATGGTTTTATATTATTCAAATTTTTCTGGGCTTAACCCACTAATGATTGTTGCTCAAATAGTTGTTGGTGTTGGTTTTATTGGAGCAGGTCTGATTTTTACGAAAGATTCAAAGTTAGTTGGATTAACAACCGCGACTGGACTTTGGGTTTGTGCTGGAATTGGAATGGCCGCAGGTATTGGAGCCTTCAATATAGCTATTATTGCAACAGTGATGACTTTATTTATTTTTATAGTTTTATGGTTTATAGAAGAAAGGATTAAAAAAAGTAAATATTACAAAGAAGATCGTCTTGAAGATTCAAATTAACTAAACAGAAAAGCCCCGCCAACAAGTTGGCGGGGCTTTTCTGTTTAGGCTTTTTAGTATAATATGAGCATATATGCAATCAAATGAAATACGTGAAAAATTCCTTAAATTTTTTGAAAATCGTGGACACAAAATAATACCTTCAGCATCTCTTATACCAGAAAATGATCCTTCTGTCCTTTTTAATACAGCCGGGATGCAACCAATTGTTCCTTACCTTTTGGGTCAGAAACATCCTATGGGTAATCGTTTGGTTGATGTTCAGAAATGTGTTAGAACAGGGGATATTGACGAGGTTGGGGATAATCGTCATCTTACTTTTTTTGAAATGTTGGGCAACTGGTCACTCGGGGATTATTTTAAAGAAGAAGCTATAGAATGGAGTTTTAAATTTTTAACTGATAAAGAGGAAGGACTTGGTCTTGATATAAGTAGAATGTATGTAACTGTTTTTGATGGAGATGAAAATGCCCCAAGGGATGATGAAGCTTCTAATATATGGAAAAAATATATATCTGAAGATAGGATTTATTTTTTGCCGACAAAAAATAATTGGTGGCATGCGGGCGAAAATGGTCCTTGTGGTCCAGACACTGAAATTTTCTATGATCCAAACGAAGAATCAATTGGTGATATGACACATGATCAATTCGTAAGAGCTGATGATGAAGGTAAGGTTATTGAAGTGTGGAACAATGTTTTTATGGAATATGAAAAAGCGGATGGTAAGGTGGTTGGTAAACTTGCTAAACACAATGTTGATACTGGTATGGGGCTTGAGAGAATTACTATGGTGTCACAAGGGGTTAAAACAATTTTTGATACAGACTTACTTGTTCCAATTATTGAAAAAATTAAAGAATTATCGTCTGTTTCTAATGAAAAAGTAGAAAGGATAATTGCCGATCATTTAAGATCAGCAGTGTTTATGATAGGAGATGGAGCAATACCTTCTAATACAGGAAGAGGCTATATTTTAAGAAGATTGTTGCGTAGAGCTGTTAGATTTTCTGATGAATTAGGATTAAAAGAAAAATCAATTACCTTACTTGTTGATATAATAATAAAAAAATACAATAAGGCATATTCTGAATTAGAAAATAATAAAAATGTAATAATAGAAGAGATAACAAAAGAAGAAATTAAATTTCGAGAGACACTAAAAAATGGATTAAAAGAATTCGAAAAGGGAGTTGATCCATTTGATTTGTTTCAGAGTTATGGTTTCCCAATAGAGTTAACCGAAGAATTAGCAAAAGAAAAAGGAATAAAAATTGATAGAGATGAATTTGATAAAAAATTAAAAGAACATCAAGAATTATCTCGCACTTCGTCTGCTGGAATGTTTAAGGGTGGACTTGCTAATCATAATGAAAAAACTATTCGTCTTCATACAGCCCATCACTTGCTTTTAGCAGGGTTACAAGCAATAGTAAATCCAGATATAAAACAGAAGGGAAGTAATATTACAGAAGAGAGACTTCGAATGGATTTTATTTGTGACCATAAATTGACTGATGAAGAAAAACAAAAAGTTGAAGCTTGGGTTAATGATAAAATAGAAAGAAACCTAAAAGTTCTACGTAAAGAAATGCCTCTTTTGGAAGCAGAAAAGATTGGAGCTCAAATGGAATTTGGAGCTAAGTACCCAGAGGTAGTATCAATTTATTTTGTCGAAAACGAAGAGGGTAATCCTATCTCTAAGGAATTCTGTGGTGGCCCACATGTTGAAAATACTAAAGAACTTGGACATTTTAAGATTCAAAAAGAAGAGGCAAGTTCTGCTGGTGTTCGACGAATAAAGGCTATTTTAGAATAAGTTAATTCTAGTTAACACTTAATACACCCCAGATAGGGCTTTATGCCCTATCTGGGGTGTATTAAGTGTGATTTAGACATAGTATTGACATAATGTTTTATATGTGATACAATTTAATCAAAGGTATAATCCTCTCCTTACCCCTCAATACGAACTTTCGGAAAATTAACTTCTAATGATTCTACAAATATACCACACTCTTCCATCTTTACCTCAAAGGCAGTATGACCACCTAAAATCTCTCTAGGCTTATGATTAAAATAGTTTTCAA
>JBBRVK010000008.1:0-16494 GCA_038247045.1 Minisyncoccia bacterium
AATCATCGGCTCCAATATTCAAACCAGTTATCTTATCATCGAGGGTATCTTTTGCTGTTAGCATTAAAACTGGTATCTTAATTTTTTGCTGTCTTAATGATTTACAAATAGTGATACCATCAGTCGTAGGAAGCATGATATCTAAAATTACTAAATCATAATCTGTATGATTATATTCTAATCTACGTAATCCTTGACCCCCATCGTAAAGAGCATCCGCAACATAACCATTATGTTCCAGACCTTTTTTTATGGATAAGGCCAATTTTTCTTGATCTTCAATAATTAATATTCTCATACTATATATTATGATAGCAATTTATGAAGAATTCATGAAGTGATTAAGTGGACACGAAATCAATACACAAACGAGGAAAAATGACATAACAAATACAACTATGCCAGTTTAGCTAAACTAAACTGGCATAGTTGTATTTATTCTTAATTATTAATTTTTTTAAATCCAACCATATTTTTTAATGAACCAAACTTTCATGAGCTGAGTTGTCATAAAATATAATATTAATCCTACAAATAATAAAATAAAATAAAGAGGTGGAAGAGGCAGGAAATGCATCAACGCAGCAATTGGTGAGTACGGCAGATAAATACCAACAGCAATGACTATTAGAGTTGAAGCAATAAGTGGCCAACTTGCTCGACTTTGCAAGAATGGAATCTTGCTGGTTCTAATAATATGAACAATTAGAGTTTGAGTTAATAGTGATTCAATAAACCAACCAGTATGGAAAAGTGCTGCATTCCCCCAGGTGTTAAAAACATATAACATAATAAAGAATGTTGCATAATCAAAGAGCGAACTGATGGGACCAAAGAATAAGATAAACCTTTTTATATTTTTAAAATCCCATTTCTTGGGTTTTAATAATCTATCCTCATCAACATTATCTGTGGGTATAGCCATTTGAGAAAAATCATAGAGCATATTATTGGCCAAAATCTGGACCGGTAACATTGGAATAAAAGGCAAAAAGATACTTCCCCCAACAACAGAAAACATATTACCAAAATTTGAACTAGCGGCCATTTTTATATACTTAAGTATGTTGTCAAAAATCCTCCGACCTTCTTTTATGCCTTCTTTCAAAACTAATAAGCTTTTTTCAAGAAGTATTAAGTCTGATGATTCTTTCGCAATATCAGCCGCTGTATCAACAGAAATACCAACATCCGCTGCGATAAGAGAGAGTGAATCATTTATACCATCACCAAGAAAACCAACAACATGGTTATTACTCCTAAGGCTCGTAATAACTCTTTGTTTATCGTATGGTGAAAGTTTCGCAAAAACAGAAACATTTTCAATTTCTTTAGCTAATTCTTCATCATTTAATTTTTCAATATCTTTACCTAATAAAATTTTATTAACTTTCAAACCAACATCTCTACAAATTTTTGCAGTCACAATTTCATTGTCCCCCGTTAAAATCTTAACACTGACACCTAATTCTCTTAAATCTTTTATTGTCTCAGCCGCACTAGATTTTGGAGGATCAAAGAAAGCCAAGAAACCAATAAGGGTAAGATTCGTTTCATCATTAACACTAAATATTTTTTTATCTTTATCTATCTCTTTATAGGCAATTCCAATCACCCTAAAGCCATCTCTGTTTAATTCTTTCTCTACCCCAAATTTTTCTAGGTCAGTAAATTCTGAAATAGGAGTTACTACACCATTTACTAAAACATTTGTACAACTTGCGACTAGCTCTTCGACAGCTCCTTTAGTAATAAAGAAGTGCTGGTCTTTTTGATTAGAAACAATAACAGACATTTTTCTCCTATTAAAATCAAAAGGAAGTTCATCAACTTTTGTAAAATCTTTTATAATAAATTTTTCACTTACTTCTTCATGTTTTAAAATAGCATCATCAATAATATCGTTTAAACCAGTTTGAAAATAACTATTGAGGTATGCATAGTGTAGTGATTCTTTATTTTCATTTCCCTTAATATCTAAATATTTTTCTAAAACAATCTTACCCTCTGTCAGAGTTCCTGTTTTGTCAGTACAAAGAATATCCATTACTCCTAAATTCTCAATGGAATCAAGATGTTTAACGATAATTTTGCTTTTAGAGAGAGCCAACGCTCCTTTTGATAAGTTAACAGCAACAATAGTTGGAATCATTTCAGGAGCCATTCCAACTGCGACAGCAACTGCGAATAAAAAGGCTTGAAGCCAATCTGCCTTAAAAAAACCATTCAATAAAAATACAGCCGGGACCATAACTGCCATAAATTTCATTATTAAAATAACAAATCTCTTTAATTCTTTATTAAAATCTGAAACATGCTCTGTACTATCCATGTCAAAAGCAATACTTCCCAAATAAGTATTTTTACCAGTATTAATAACAATTGCTGTTGCCATACCACTTTCGACACTTGTTCCAAAGAAACATAAATTACAAAATTCAATAATATTTTTTTCTGTTATATCTTTATCAAGAACATGCTTCTCTACAGGCAATGATTCACCTGTTAGCATGGCTTGGTTTATAAATAAATCTTTCGAATAAATTAATCGAATATCTCCAGGTATAATAGTTCCTGAATACAAATCAACAATATCACCTGGAACAATTTCACTTGAAGGTATTTCTATTCTCTTTCCATTTCTGGTTACGGTTGTCTTTGTATGGATAATAGATTTTAATCTATCTGCTGCAATTGAAGCTTTTGTTTCTTGGTAAAAATTCAAGACAATACTCAATAAAACCATAATGACAATAATGGAAAAAGCAGTAATATCTCCAGTTAAAAGCGAAATAACAGCGAGAGCTGATAAAAGTAACTTCAATGGATCTTTCATTATACAAAGAAGCTTTTGAAAATGGTTTGTTTTTTTATCGTTTGCTATTAGATTATATCCAAAAGTTTTTAACCTAATTTTTACTTCTTTATCGCTCAAACCCTCTTCTCTTCCTTTTAGTTCTTTTAGTGCAAATTGTGGATCATTTTGAGCAAATTTTAAAAGCTTATCAAAAAGTTCTTTTTTAATAGAATTTAATTCATTATCATTTTTTTTTCTTACAGTAAAAACGTGTTTCAGCCAATTCATATAATTTATAATTATATTATACATCAATTTTATAAAAATAAATGAAAAAACAAAATTTCTCTGCTTTTTAAGACAATCAATTTCATACTAGTTGATACTTTTTTCCTTATATCCTTTTTCTATTGTTTTGCTATAATAACCTAATAATTTTATGTCACATACCGCAGGTAATAAATCAGTTGTCTTCGCCCTCATTGGTAATACTTTTGTAACTTTTATAAAGACAATTGTCGCTATCTTAACGGGGTCGGCTAGTATGTTTGCAGAAAGCATCCATAGTTTTGCTGATACCTTAAATCAATCCCTGTTATTAATAGGGCTTAAGCGCTCAAAAAGACCTGCCGATGAAATACATGGTTATGGTTATGGTATTGAAAGATTTTTCTGGTCTCTGATTTCAGCCTGTGGAATTCTATTTATTGGAGCAGGAGTTACTGTTTATCACTCTGTTGACTCTCTTCTTCAGAATGATCATGCTTATAATTTTAGTTTTAATATAATTATTGTTCTAATCATAGCTCTAATTGTTGAGAGTAGTACTCTTTTAATTGCCTTAAATGAACTCCGAGGTAATAAAAAGTTTTCTAAAAAAATATTTAAAGATGCCGACCCTGTAACTCTATCTGTTGTTTATGAAGACTCAGCTGCAGTTCTCGGTGTCCTTGTGGCACTCTCCGCACAATTTTTAATGTTTCTGACTAAGGATAATTTCTATGATTCAATCGGAGGTATCGCTGTAGGATTGATTCTAGGATTTCTAGCTGTTGTCCTCATAATAAAAAATCATCAATATATAATAGGAAAATCTCTAAACGAAGAGACAACTGAAGAGGTTATAGAATTTTTATTGAAAGACCCTTGTATTGAAAATATTTCTGAATTCAAATCTGTTGCTATTGATATTAATAAATACAGAATATACACAACCGTTGAATGGAACGGCTCGCCACTCTATGAAGAAATATATGAAGCAGGAGATTTAAAAGAAGAATTTGATAATATAAAAGACGATTTTCGAGAATTTACAAAATTGATGTTTAAAACAACAGACCGTATCCCCCGCTTAGTTGGAAACCACATTGATAAAATAGAAAAAGAAATACGAGAAAAATTCCCCCAAATTATTTATGTAGATATCGAAATTAATTAAAAAAATATAATACATTGTATTATATTTTTTTTGTGTGGGTAAAAATTTTTTTTCGGTAGGAAACAACCAGTAACAATAAAATGAAAGTAATTATTAAGAATATTTTATCTATTAGGGAGTTTACATATTGTAAATTATAACCAAAAACATAACCAATAAATGCATATAATAGAACCTGAGAGATTGTCCCAGAAATTTCATGATATAAATATTTACGATAAGAAACCCTACCTATACCTGAGAGTAGATTTATCAATAATGTCGAAACCACCTCAAATCGACTCATAAAAATAATAAAACCTGGATGTTCTCTAAATTTCTGTTTAATTATTGAAAATTTACTAGATTGAATAATAAAACGAAAACCAATCTTTGAAAAAATTTTATCTCCAAATTTATATGAAAGCCAATATCCTAAGTTGTCTCCTAAAATATTACCAGCTATCGAAATCAATAAAACCAAACCAATATCAAAATACCCAATACTTGCAAAAGCTGCCACTGTCATCAAAACACTTCCAGAAGGTATGGGGACAATAAAAGCGGCTAAAAATGAAACAATAAATAGAGCTAGATATTTATATATTAAAAGATATGGGATAATGTCTTGAACTAAAAAATCCATAATTTAATCATAACAAAAACAATAATAAAGACTAATAGACTTAATAAAACTATTTGATTAATATCGTAATAATCTACCCAAAGTTTCTTTATTTTACAAAAAAAGGCTTTAAATATAGGATTTATGATAATAAATTGACAAAATATTTTCAAAATTGTATTATATACTTATAAAAAAGGACGTTCGTTCGAAATAGTCGATCTCAAACTTTCATCTCAATTTTTAATTATTAGCTTAACAATAAAATCAAATGACTGGATCAATAAAAAAACTTACTGACAAAGGATTTGGATTCATCACAGCAGAAGGACTTGCGAAAGATTTATTCTTTCACACAAATTCTCTTGTAGGCGTACAGTTCGAAGAACTACGTGAAGGTGACTCTGTTTCTTTTGATACAGAAGAGACAGCAAAAGGACCAAGTGCTGTTAATGTACAACGTGCATAATTAGTGGTTAAACAAAAAACCCTCGACTTCGGTCGAGGGTTTTTTGTTTGTATCTAATTTATTTCTTTTTTGTAACTGGCTTCTTTTTTAAAACAACCTTTGCTTCAACTTTTTTAGGAGCAGCAATAACTTTCTTGTCTTCTTTCTTTGGAGCTACAACTGCTTTAACAGGAGCTACTGTTACTTTCTTTACTACAACAGCAGGTTTAGAAACCTGAGAAGAAGCTACAGGAGTAGCATTCTTCCCCATCATCTCAATAAGCTTATCTAACTTTATATTTAAGGTATTAAATTGATTCTTTAAATCGTCAATTTTTTTGTCATCAAATTGTGGTTTAGGAGCCTCTGATTTATTAAATTCTCTTTTAGGATAATCATTGATTGAGTTATCTCTTCCACTATTGTCTCTACTTGGACCTTCCCTTTTTGAATTAAAACAGTTACTACAATAAACTGGCTTACTACCACTTGGACGAAAAGGAACTTCGCATGACTTATTACACTCTGAACATGTTGTACTAAACATTTGAGCAGAACCACCACCTGATCTACTACCACCTGTTCTTTTGAAATCAGGACGCCCACCACCAAAACTAGGACGACCAAAATCTTTTTTAGGATAATCTCTGTTATCTCTATTCCCCCCGAAACCACCTGATTTTTTATATTCACTCATATTTATGATAATTTTATTAACTATTAATTACTTTGACTGACCTGACAGCAATTCGGAAGAGGTTTAGACTTTCGGAAAACTGACAAGAGGATTATAGCACAAAAATCACATTTCGGGGATTTTTGAATAAAATAAGAAATAACATCTTCATCTGGTGCCTCTTTCTCTTTTTGAGCCCCTACTGGATTTTTTCTCCATATATTTTATTTTCAAATAGCGGATAATATGTCAAAAATAGTATGTTTAATTGTATCAGCCTAATTAAAAATATTTCCATAAAAAATTTTTAATTTTATTACTTTTTAAAGAAATAAAATGAAAATCATTAGTTATATTAATCAGAATAGAGCATTATAAGTAACACTCTAAGACTTACACCAGATATAAGCCATAAAAACAAAGTCACCTATGAAGGTATTTATACTATATGTCAAATATACTTACCTGTAAGGGTTAGACTTGGTTCAAAAAACAAAGAGTGCACAACCGTCATCTGATTAACTCCAGATAAGGCTATAATATATAGACGGGCATATAAATGTATACTCAAATCATTAAATGAAATAAATATGTTTTAAACCAACATCTTAAAATCAAATAAATTATATTTATCTGTTCGATTGTAAAATAATTCGATTTTACAATTTATTATTAGTAATAATTTAATTATTTATGAATAAAAAAATATTTTTATTTTTATTGTTTGCTCTAATATCAGGAGGACTTATGGATGTAAATAAGGTATCAGCTGCTGAACCTACATTCCCTTCAGGTTGTTCTTCTGCTCTTGGTTTTAGTATAACAACAGGATCTTCATGTAATGGAACAACTTCCGCAACTATTGGATTTCTTCCAGGTTGTGTTACTGCTATTGGTTACAGTATCATAACAGGTCAAGCTTGTAGTGGTGGAACATTACCAATACAATATCTTTCAGGATGTTCTTCTGTTTTAGGTTATAGTACAATCACAGGGGCAGCATGTAATGGCACTAATTTTGCAACTCTTAGCCCAACAGAAATTGTAATCAACCCAGGACTACCAACAACAGGCGAAGGTGGGAATGCCCCACTAAATGTTGCTATATCTTTTGTAAGTGCAGCTCTTGCCGCAATTGGTATCGCATACCTTGTTCGTAAAAATCGCTTAGCTTAATTAAAAATTAACTAAGAAACATGAAGAAAATTTTAATACTTATCGTTACTCTTATTTCAATGGCCGCTTTTGTAGGTATTATTCTTCGTGGGTCGATTTATTCTCCAGAAGAAGAGATTACACCTCCAAACGCTCTCTCTAAAATCGAAGAGCAACAAGCCAAACTACCAGGACATTCTTCCAGGTTATTTATTCCTATTTTAAAAATTGATGCACAAGTCCAAGAAGTTGGTATTACAAAAAAAGGAAATATTGGGGCACCGAATAATTTCACAGATGTTGGATGGTACAAGTATGGACCCTTACCAGGAAACAGTGGAACTGCTGTAATAGGTGGACATATAGATAATGGATTCTCCTTTCCTGGAGTATTCAAAAAGTTAAATGATATTAGTATTGGAGATGATGTATACATAGAAACAAAAGAAGGAGATACCCTCCATTTTGTAGTTAAAAACATAACAACATATGATTATAATTCACCAACGGAAAGTATTTTTGCCAAAAGTGATGAGCCCACTTTATTGCTTATCACTTGTACTGGAAATTGGGTAAATGCAATCAGGACTCACGATAAAAGACTAGTCGTAACAACCGTTTTAAGTAAAAAATAAAAATTGTCTTTCAAAAAAAATCACCCTATGGTGATTTTTTTGGTTTTAGATAAAAATATTTCTTTATTATTTTTTAATTTCTCGATTCCCCCATTGCCAGCGAGGTTTCTCCCCTTTCTTGTAAGCAATTCGAATTAAAACTATCGTAAGCAATAATGTTGGAATTATAAAATTAAAAACAATTTCTTTTGCGGAGGAATTTTCATTTATCGTTAATCCAAAAAATAATATAAATAATGAATATAATATTGTTACGAACCATCCTTGCCACAAAACAGGAGTCCATTCATAACCATATAATTTTCTTTTAAACCAATAACTTTCAGGATTATCCTTTAAGGATTTGATATTTTTTTCTATTATCATAATTAACATTATACACCCATAGTTCCAAAACCTAGCCAATTAGAAATAAAAATTAAGCAAAATCTTAAATAGGATTATGTTATAATAGAAGTATGGAAAACGACAAAATAAACAATGAGGAACCTCATATTCATATATTTGGTAGTGAAATGAATAAGGAAGAAGTTAAAAGTTCACCACAACAAAAAGATTACAGGTATGAAAAAATAAAAGTCAGAAATTATTATCATCACCACGGAGGAGGATCATCACTTGGTTTGTTTCTACTGTTTACTGGGATAATCTTGCTCTTTAATTATTCAAATATTATTCCTTGGGATTTTTGGAAATACGTCATCCCTTTCTGGCCAGTAGTTCTAGTCCTAGCTGGAATCAGAATTATGATTGGACGTAATTGGGTTTCAAATTTTGTTGTATTCTTTCTATCATTAATTATCTTCCTATATATAATTATCTATGGACTATATAAGGTTCACTCCCCTCTTGTTAAAAATCTACCAGCCGAAACCGTTAATTCAATAAATAATTTTAATCAGTATAAACAATAATATATGACAAAAATAATAATCGGAATCATTTTAATATTGATGGGTATCAGTGCATTAACGGGAATCTCATTGCTTAAATTTTTATTCGCTATAATTTTAATTCTTATCGGAGTTAAAGTACTCTCTGGATCTAAATATAATTGGAAGAAAGAAAGACATACTTCCACTAATGAAAATGATTTAAATGATGTTGTCGTTTTTAGTGCTTTAAACAAGACTATCAAATCTGAAAATTTTAAAGGTGGTAAGGTTGTTATGGTTTTCGGCGGTGGCACTATTGACTTAAGTGAAGCAAAATCAATAGAGAAAAATATTAACATTGAAGTTGTTGCAATTTTTGCTGGAGGAAAGATTATTATTCCCAAAGACTGGAAAATAAATCTAAGGGGCGCTTCAATCTTTGGTGGCTATAGTAATAAAACAGAAAATGGTGCTGGCGACACAACTCTAAATATTGAAGGAATCTCTTTGTTTGGTGGTATTGAAATCATCAATAAGGACTAAGAGAATAAACAATAAATAAAACACCCCATAAGGGGTGTTTTATTTATTTTGCGCGCTTATTTTTAGGCTTTAAATTTGGAGGGTTCTTTAAAGCTAAACCTATCTTCTTTTCCTTTTTTGTATCCTTAGGATCAAAGTCCTCTGGTTTAATTTTTTTCATACATTTATTATACTACTGAATTAAATAAGTGCGAAGTAATTTTATCTAAATTTAAACTCTGATAAATTATAGTTTCAAACGAAAAACCTATTATTCTTTTTTCTCAATATCAACTAAACCATTAACTTCTTTAATTATAAAACTATTACCATCAGAAATAGTTTTAATATAACCTGCATTTTGAAAAGTCTTAACTGATAATTCTTTTTCTGTCTGATATTTTGTCTTCAAAAGTAGTGTCCGAATATCACCACCATGACTAACAACCAAAACGATCTGGTTGAGGTGTGTAACAGCGATATCGTTTAATTTAAACAAGAACCTTTTTGCCAACTCTTCGTTTGATTCTATATCTTCCGCTAGTTTATAAGGCCAATACTCCCCTTCTTTTAGATTACGGCTAATTTCTAATTCTTTTTTAAAAGCTTCTTCGAAGACTGCAGCCTCTTCTCCTTCATAACTTCCGAAACTTCTTTCTCTTAGTAACTCTGATGTTTCAATAATAAGGTCTCTCTCTTGTTTTATTACCTCTGCTGTATGAAAAGCTCGAGGAGTATCAGATGAAAAAATTGCATCAAAATGAATATCTTCAAATTTCATAGCCGTTTCTAGTGCCTGAGCTTTCCCTTTCTCTGTTAAAGGAGAATCTGATTGACCTTGAATAATATTTTTTAAATTCCACTCTGTTTCCCCATGGCGAACTAAATAGAGAGTGCAAAAATCTTCTTTAATTTCTTCATTTTTATCCATATTTTTTCATTATACTAAAATCACAAGATAAGATACAATATGTGACATATCACTAATAAATACAACTATGAACAAATATCGTTGCTCAGACTGTGGATGGATATATGACGAAGAAAAGGGCGACCCTCGTAGAGGAGTTGCTCCTGGGACCAAATGGGATGATTTACCAGATGATTTTAAGTGTGCAGAGTGTAGTAATCGCAAAAGCAGTCATAGGTGGGTGAAATTGGGGTAAAAAAAAACAGCAAGGATATTCCTTGCTGTTTTTTAATAGGGAGAATTAAAATTTTAGTTTTCTAGATAGAAATAAAATAACCCAAGTTGAAATTTACTTATCTAAGGTTTCCCCCTTCGAGCTATCTTTTTTATATGCAGCTTCAAGAGCTACTCCAACACCAACTCCGATTGCGAGTCCAACTGCGATATTACCGAGAGCCACTCCTAGTGCTACACCAATTGCTATTCCAACAGCAATTCCAGATCCTTTTGAGAATTTTTTCATATAATTAATTAAAACACACAATTTAAATAGGGCCTAAAATAAATAATCTTAAATGTAGCAAGAAAAATGTAGCAAAAATGTAGCAAGGACCGTCCTTGCTACATTAGGACCGTCCTTGCTACATTATGATTCATTTATATTAAAATTTTGTTCCATAAAAATTATTATACCAAAGTTCCAAAGTGATAAACAAGTACAAAAATAAGCTATATAAAATATAGTTTAAAATGGGTGCTGACTGTCTGGGTCGATGTCGGAACCTTTTTGAGAGAAAATTAAAGATTTTCTACAAACCATTTTATAATTAAATCAGTAAATTCTTGATGTTGTCCCGGGGTTTTTAGAGAATGGGATACTCCTTTCATTATTTTCAATTCTTTCTTTTCTATCATAATTGCTGAACTTATTATCATCTCGGGAATTCTAATAGGAATTAAACTATCGTTTTCTGATGCAATCAATAATAAGCTTCCATTAAATTTTTTGATATTCTGAATTATCGGAGTATCTTCAAGACCAGCGAGTTGATTAAAAACTCTGTTTTCATCAACTAAAAGCTTCTCCATTTTCATTGTCATCATTTCTTTTGTATATGCAACAGGCACTCGGAAGATTAAACTTTTTACTTTTCTTTCTATTGAAACATCTGACGCTAGAGTCGCACTAAAGCTTGTAGCACAAATTCCAATTCTTTCTGCATCAATACCATTTTGTTTTACGAAGAAATCATAAGCACCCATAGCATCATATACATTATCTTGTGCTGAAATTGTATCTAAGGTACCCTCACTTGTACCACCATGTCCTCTAAAACTAATAGCCAATGAAGCAATACCTTTTTCTAAAAGTTGTTCTCCTCTTGCAATATAACTATTATAATTACTTGTAGCACCATGCAAAAAAATAACACCAGGATTTCTCTCTCCATTCTGTGGAATAAATAAAACTCCATCTACTCTCTGCCCCTGACTTAAAAAATTAACTTTTTGCATTTAATTATTATATCAGAGTTCAATAATCCTAAACAGGTAGAATAAAAATTCCTTAAATTATAAGGCGAAAAAACCTTAGCTGGCTGTCTCGAGCTAGAGACTTTTGGTTCCTTGCTCCGTAATACTATTTTAACTACTTTTGTTCTATTGAATCGACGTATCTCGTGCGAGTTAATTATTTATACTTTCTATTGCCCTTTGAGGATTAATGATTTTTAGACCATTTTTATTTATTTCAACTGTATCTTTTAATATTTTTACCATTTCTTCCATGCTTAAATTATTGTTTATTTGTAACATTAATGAAAAGATTCCTGCTAAATAAGGTATAGACCAACTTACACCACCTTGACCATGGAATTCATATCCATTTTGTTCATTTTCATCTTTCTTATTCCAAGATGAAGCTATGGTTCTATAATCACATGGAGCTATTATTTTTCCTTCAAAAAATTTCTTATCTTTTTTACTTTCTTGAGTAAACAGCCACTCTTCATAAGAATCAAAATCATCTTTATTAGTAAAACTTCCTCCACCAACAAAACCAGATTCAAAAAGAGTGTTTGAGTCAACAAAAATTAGTCCACTTTTTCTTGCCTCCTCAATAGATTTTTTATACAAAGATAAATCTCCCTTAAAATCTGGGTTTGGATAACCTAAACTACAACTAATTATTCTAATTTTATTTTCTAACTTTTTATTATCCTCTATAATTTTAGTTAATGCTTCTGCTTGATTATTCCAATTACAATTTTTACCAGAAGGAGTTGCTTTATAGTAAAAATTTGATTCAGGTGCTACTCCACAATTTTTACCAACTAACAGGCTCGAAACACCAGGCCCATGCATACTTATTTCAGCATCAGCACTTCCTATTTCTTCATAATTTAAAAGATTACAAGAATATTCAATATGATTTGTATCTAGTTTTTGATCTATAATAGCAACATTAATACCCTTCCCTGTAATTCCACGATTGTGCAATTCTCTTAATCCTAAGCCTGGATTTTTTGAATTTTCTAAAATAGCTTCTGGGTTAAAGTTAGTTGCTATTTTTTCTTTGCTAGGCCATTTTGTTTTATTATCAAAATCTATTGTTTTTAGTATATCTATATCTACATTACTAAAATCTCTACCAGATAAGTCTTTATCTCTAAAGTCTTCAAACTTATTAAATTTTGGTGGTTGTTCAAAAAAATTAAATTTCATAATTATATTATATTAGTTATCCTTTGTGATCAAATGTAAAATTTCTTTTCCATCATATGCAATTACTTTTTTCATTATTTCTGGTTTCAAATTCAAGTTACTTATTTCTGATTTATCAAATGTATAAAATTCCGGGCTCAAAACATTTTCTAGAGTTTCATCGGTTTGATATACAAAACATATTTCATGAACAGTTTTGGTGTCAAAAACAAAAAAATTCTCAATCACGGATTTCAAGATAAAATTATTGATTTCAATACCAAGTTCTTCAAACACTTCTCTTTTTAATGCCTGCTCTGATGATTCTCCAGCCTTAATTCGTCCACCAACTGCAAAGTAATAATCATCTTTATGCTTTTCAAAAATAAAACCTTTATTATTTTTTATTAGTAAAGCAACTCGAATATTTAAAACCACATTCCCTATTGGTATTGTTAAGTCCATTTTTTGATTATATCATAGTTCGAGCGCCCTAAATAGGCACCAAAATAATTCCTTAAATTATAAGGCTAAAAGTGCTGGCTGAGAGTTTGGGTTGATGTTAGAACTTATTTATCTACAAATATCTAAAAATTTTATACTTTATATTTAATAAGCTAATCTATTAGCTAATGATATATTAGATTATTTAATAAGCTAGATATTTAGCTTATTAAATCTATTTATCAACAATATCAATCAATTTTGGAAAAATGTAAACAGTTGGCCTAGTACCAGAACCTTGTTGTAAAACTCTTAATACCCCACCTTCAACTAAATCATTTAATATTCTGCCGTTGCTTCCTGGTGGTATTTTAGAAATTTTTTTGAATTGTACTGTGTTAAAAATTGGCACGTGAAAGATACAATCAAGTGCATTGATTGAATATTTTGAATTAGTTAAATCTCTAACTCTTATTTTCTTAACCTCATATAAATCTTGAATTTTTTTTGCCTTATCGATATTTATTTTAGATTGTTCAATAACAGCTTTCAAAAAATATTTTATCCACTCTTCCCATTCTCCCTTATCAGAAATATTTTGTAGTTTATCATAATACTCTTCTCTGTGTAATTCAAAATATTCACTTAAATACAACATCGGTGTTGATAACACTTTTTTAAAATTTAAAAAGAGCGGAAGAATTATTCTACCCATACGTCCATTTCCATCACCAAAGGGATGAATAATCTCAAACTGAGCATGAACAATAGACAATTGAACTAAAATATCTTTTTCTTTTGAATTTATATATTTTTCAAAATTGTCTAAATGTAAATCTAAATCTTGCCAAACAGGAGGAACATATCTTGCTCCGTCGGGATTTCCTGGAGAACCAATATAAACATCTTTTTTTCTAAAATTTCCAGCATTTTCCTCTTCCCCTCTCACTCCAGACAAAAGAACTTTATGCATATCTCTCATAAGTCTTAAAGTAAAACCTATTTCTTCCATTCCACGAGTGGCTTTATTCATAGCTTTTCGATAATTCAAAACTTCTTTAATATCTTGAGTTCTTTTTGTATCTTGAGGGTCAGCTTCATACTCAAGAACTTCCTGCATAGTTGCCTGAGTACCCTCAATTTTTGAAGATAAAACTGCTTCTTTTGTTGTAAGAGGTGATAATAATACAGCTGGATTAGGTATACTTTGCAAAAGCCCATCAAATCTAGCCACAGCATCATGAGCTGGTCCTATTAAATCAACAAAAGACATCCAATCTAATTTATCTAAGGGTAAAATATTTGGTATAAAATGTTTTTTCATAAAAATAGTATATCATATTTATTAATATATCATAAGCTAGGATATTAGCTTATGATATATTTCCACAACTAATTTAAATGAACATATATCTTCCTTTCTCTTATTTTAGAAGCTTCAGCTAAAGCATCTGAAATTTCGTTTAAGTGCGAGCGTATCATTTCGTTTGGAATATGCATTGTATTATAACCATTCTTGTGAGAATAATAACCCCTATTTAAATCAGCTACAATCTGATTTGGATTTGTAAGGTGTTGAATACCATCTATTTCTAAATTTAATTTAGCTTTTGGAATAGCCAAATCAATATGCTTATGTCCATCATCTAATTCTTTATAAACACGAACTCCCCTATCCTCAAGAGCCTTTTTTAAATCAAGAGCTTCTTTTGTTGGAATAGTACTATAATTTATAATTTTTAACATATTAAATTTCTATTTTTAAATTTTCAGCAATAGTTTTTTTGTACGATTCCACTATGCTTACTGTTTGACCTTCTGCAACATAAACAGAATTTGATAATGCAATTAAAGCAGAACAAGCATTTTTTATAAATTCATTTTTTAATACAAAATTGCATTCTTCTAAACAACTATAATATGGAATGTATTTAATGGAAAATAAGAGTTAAATTAAGATATCATTGATATCATAAAAATAACAATAATAATAGGAATTAATAATGAAGTTAAAATACCAATGCCAATAAATTTTCTATTTATATTAAAAAAATATGTAGGAGAAAGAAGAGTAAATAATACTAAAAATAATATTATCAGACCTATTGGAATATTTTCAGATTTTCTGAATAAGAAAAAAATTAATAACCAAAAAAATACAATAGATAATAATCCTATAAAAAAAATCTGTTATTTTTTTTATAGGATTATTATTATATAAACTAATAAAAACCCCTTCGTCTACTATTGAATTTATTTTATTATTTTCCATATTTTACATTATATCAGACTAGTTTGAAAACCCGTAGCTGCGAGACTTGGACCATGAGTACATTTCTCGAACCTTACAGGTTCAGTACACCTTTTCCATTCGCAGGCTCACAAGGAAAAGGTTTTCGAGTCCAAGACGCGAGTGAAGAAGTTCACTCGCTTCTCGCAGCAAAAAAGCAAAAGCTTTTTTGCTGACGGTTTGGGTCGATGTTGGAACTTATTTAATTGAAAATAAGCTTATTTTAAGTATTCAATAACCTCATTTAATATTACTCTCGCCTCTGGAAAGGTAATTAAGCTATTAGCCTCGTTGTGGGTAAGCCATTTTATTTCCAAAATTTCTTCTTGAAAATTTTCTTGTGTATTAGTTTCTATATCATAAGTAAAACCAATATAATATTCTACTGTTTTACAATGTGTCGCACCCTCTTTTTCAAAGACGTAATTTTCGATAAAAGATTTATCCATTAAAAGATCAACATCCTTAATGCCTGTTTCTTCCATTAATTCTCTTCTTGCTGTATCTAGACCATTTTCTCCTTCATTTCCATGACCTTTTGGAAAACCCCAATATTGCTCTGATTGTCGAACAAGGCAAAAATAAAAATTGCTTTTCAGATCTTTAAAAATTGGTACTACTCCAAATGATTTTTCTGTTATATTTTCCATTGGATAATTATATCAAACAAAGTCAAAAAGTCGCTTGCTGCCAAACTTGGACCGCGAGTACGCTTTTCGATTCTTACAGAATCAGTACACCTTTCGTATTTATTCAGATGATTACATCTTTATAAATATACTCAAGGTTTTCTCATCCCTGACGCAAGTAAGTAATCTTACTTGCTTTCGGCAGCAAAATCCGCCCTGCTCCTTTTGCTGCCGAACAGGGATTCGAACCCCAATTTTCTCCTCCAGAGGGAGACGTGCTACCATTACACCATTCGGCAAAATTTTAATTATAATCTCTAAATTTTAAAACTTTCATTGCTTTATAAACTTCTTCTTTTCTTGAAAGC
>JBBRVK010000009.1:0-16306 GCA_038247045.1 Minisyncoccia bacterium
AATCATAGGCTCGCATTCTGGTCTTTCTGTTGGTCCTGATGGAGGCTCACATCAAGCTCTTGAAGATATTGCACTTACTCGGGTACTACCTAATATGGTTGTTATTTCGCCATGTGATGCAATTGAGGCCAAAAAGGCAACCATTGCTTGTGCTAGAACAAAAGATCCAACATACTTACGTTTATCACGTAACAGCACAGCTATTATTACTACAAATGAAACTCCTTTTGAAATAGGGAAGGCTCAAATTATATTTAACCCTTCTATAGGGTTAGCTACCGTAGGAATTATTGCTACGGGTCCAGTTCTGTATAATGTTTTAATTGCAGCTAAAAAATTAGAAAAAGAGGGAATTAAAATAAAAGTCATGAATCTCTCAACTATTAAACCATTAGATACTGATGCAATTATTTCCCTTGCTAAAGAAACTAAATTTATTGTAACAGTCGAAGATCACCAAATCATAGGAGGATTAGGAGGTGCAGTTGCAGAATGTTTATCAGAAAATTATCCTACTAAAATAAAATTTATTGGAATAAAAGATAAATATGGACAATCTGGTGAATCTAAAGAATTAGAAAAATGCTACGGAATAGATACTGAAAGTATAATAGAGGCAATAAAAAAATAATTAAAACAAAGCCAGCAATAATTGCTGGCTTTGTTTTAATTATTTTGAATTAATTTATTTATCTTTTCTTTTTGATTTTTTATGTCCTCCCTTATAGATTCTTCCGTTTTTGAACTTAGGGGTTTAGGTGATTCTTCTATATACGCAAGGTTATTTTTAATATCCTTATTAATTCGTTCTACTGCAGAAATGGTGTTTTCATTTTTATTTAAATAAGGGTATCTTTTAACAGTACTTTCTACTTTACTAACCTCTTTATTGCTGTAAATATTAAAATCTTCTACACCTTCTTTTATTAATGTCTTTTTATCTTTTTTAACTTCCTCTAGTGATTTTTCTAATTTTAAAGTTTTATCAAAAGCTATATAATCAGGCCCAAATTCATTATGATGAAGCTCTTCATTTGATTCTATTTTATTTTTCAAAAATTCAATCTTGTCATCTAAAAAATCTAAATGACTCACCTGACTTTCTGGTTTCTTTGAAATATCAAAATAAGCACTACTCTCAGTTTTTTCTACTTCTTGATTTATTCTTTTTTTATTAAAACTTTCATTAAAATTAGACATATTAATTAATTTTACTTACTTTATAATGTGCCTCTGAATTTGCTAGATATTCTTCTAACTTTTCTTTAGAGAGAAGACCTTTTTGAGCTCCAACTTCAGAAACAACAGACATTGCATTTACTGGTCCCCATAAAAGTGCTTCTTTTAATTCTTTTCCTAGTAAAAGTGCCGCGATTGTCGCTGCTGCGAAAGAATCTCCAGCACCCGTAGATTCAACTGAAGCGGTAGAATACAGAGGAACAAACAAAACATTTTTTCCATCATCAGCATAAGCACCTTTTTGCCCGTCTGTCATGATCACAATTTTAGGACCTAATGAGCGAAGCATATTCATTAATTTAATTTTATCACTTTCATCTGTATTAAGCATTCTTATTGCTTCATTATAATTACAGAATAAAATTTCTGTCCTTTCATAAATATCTTTTAATACATCTATTCCAAGTTTTATTTGAAAAGTACCAGGCTGAAAAGCTAATTTAATTTCTGGGTATTTTTTTAAATATTCAATTATTTCAGCGTGATATACTGTGGAGTTTGAAGCAAGTGAAGATAAATATACCCACTTGGCTGGTGGAGTATCCAAAGCAAAAGAATAGGGGAACTCTGTATGTTTTACCAAGATTGTTCTTTCTGTCTCATACCAAAGAACATAATGATAATTAGATTCCATTCCTGGAACAATTTTCATAAAATCAACATTAACATTATCTTTCATTAGCGACTCAATATTCTGTCTTCCGACAGAATCATCTCCAACATAAGCGATCAGATGAGAATTAATTCCGAGTTTACTTACTCCAACTGCGACATTTGGACTATTGCCAACTGCGTAACAAATTTCAGCCGACTCATAAGGTATCTTTTCTCCAAAACGAAAACATATCTTACAATTTTCTCCCTGTAAATCACAACTCGCCTGGGCATCTGTAATCTTTATAAATGGTTCAGCTACGATATCCCCAATAGCAAGAAAATCTATTTGTTTTTCCATATGTTAAAATTATATCACATTATGTTATAATCTTTAATATATGAAAACATTAAGAGAATACATAAAAGAGGCAAGTGAAAAAGGTGTTGCCGTTGGACATTTTAATATTTCAAACATTGAAGCACTTCATGGTATTTATAATGCAGCCAAGAAATTAAATGTTCCAGTCATTATTGGAGTATCAGAAGGAGAAGAAGATTTTGTTGGAAGAAATGAAATTGCTAGTCTGGTAAAAACAATAAGAGAAAATGATAACTATCCAATTTTCTTAAATGCTGATCATCACTATACATTTGAATCAGTTAAGAGAGCCCTAGATGCCGGCTATAATGCAGCAATCATCGATGCAGTTAAATTACCACTAGAAGAAAATATTGCTCTAACCAAAAAATGTGTCGAATACGCCAAGCAATTAAGCGAAAAAGAGGGAAGAGATATTTTGATTGAAGCCGAGCTTGGTTTTATCGGTCAATCTTCAAAATTGCTAGATGCAATACCAGAAGGTGTAAACGAAGCTAGTATGACAAAAGCCGAAGATGCTAAATATTTTGTAGAACAAACTGGCATAAATTTACTCGCTCCCTCTATTGGAAATATTCACGGTATGGTTAAGGGAGGCAATCCAAGATTAGATATTGAAAGGATAAAGGAAATAAGTGAAACATGCAAAATACCATTAGTTTTACATGGAGGATCTGGTATCGCTGATGAAGATTTTATAAATGCGATTAAGGCTGGTATCTCTGTAGTTCATATAAACACTGAAATTCGTGTGGCTTATAAAGAAGCACTAGAAAAATTCTTGAAAGAAAATCCGATAGAAGTAGCTCCATATAAAATATTAAAAAGTGCAGTTCTGGCAATTGAAGAAGTCGTAGAAAAAAGATTAAAATTATTTAATGGAATAATATAAATGAAAAAGTCCCCAACATAAAACGTCGGGGAACTTTTTTAATTTAAGCAACTACTTAGTTTAAAATCATATTTTTTTTTGAAAGCTTCCTGTTTTTTGAAAGCTTCCTTTTTTTGATAATAAACCTCCTGTTTTGCTTTCTCGTAATTTTGACATTCCTCTTTAAATTCGAAGAGGAAATTATTAAATATCTCTTCCTTTTTTATCTTATTACAAGATATAATGTAATGATAAAAAAGAGAAAGTGCAAAATTCAAAGAAGCAAGTGCTGTGGTAGACATTAAACTTATAAACAATGAGACTTCAAAAACAGAAAGACCTGCTTTCATGTTTTTGATTGAATAATATAATACAATACAATTAATTACAAAAAAAATAGTGTATTGGATTATCAGACTAAAAGTTTCTTTTAAAACATTTTCTTTTTCCATGGCTTTATTTTTTAAAGATTTAATTGAGTCGTCTTTATTTCCCTAAATAAACAGAGGAACAAAGATGACTCAACAAATTTCATAAAGACTCACATGTATCAATGTACATAAAATCTGATGAAAGTATATCACAAATACTACTTAATGTCAATAGTAACTTATAATCGTAGTTTAAAAGTATTTATAACTATAATATCACCATTTAGTAAAAAAAGTATAGTAAATACAGCTTGCAAATATTGAATTTTGATGTTATTATCACTCTCATGAATATATTAACCGCAACAAAGCGAAGTAAGACTGAAAAGCTTGAGTCCATACGATCTAACGGTATGATTCCAGCTGTAGTCTATGGCGCTCGCGTGGAAAACTTACCAGTTTCCGTATCGAGCTCTGCCTTCACAAAAATATTAAAAATCGCAGGGGAAACAAGTACTATCGTGCTTGAAATAGCTGGTGCTAGTGAAAAAGAAAAATCAACAAAAGTTGATGTCTTAATTCACGAAGTTCAAGTTGATCCAATAAAAGGATTTCCTATACATATAGATTTTCTTGCTATTGATATGAATAAACCAGTAGAAGTTACAATTCCACTTGAATTCATAGGATTAGCAAAAGCAGAAAAAGATGGTTTTGGTACTCTAGTTAAAGTTATACACGAAGTAGACGTTGAAGCACTTCCAAAAGATCTTCCTCACTCTATTGAAATTGATGTAACAATTATTGCAACTCTTGAAGATGTTATCCATGTTAAAGATATTGTCTTACCAAAAGGAGTAACAATGATTACAGGTGGTGACGACGTTGTCGCTCTTGTTGCTGCAGCAAAAGAAGAAGTAGAAGAAGTTGTTGTTGATCTAACTGCTATTGAAGTAGAAAAGAAAGGCAAGAAAGAAGAAGAAGGAGAAGAAGAAGCTCCAGCAAAATAATAATATTATTATGAATAAAAATTCCCATTGGTCAAAACCAAATGGGAATTTTTATTTTTTTAATTATGCTTTACTGTTATTTATCTATGTTGTAAATATATACAATCTATAGAATGGGGAGTATAATGAATAAATGAATCGATACATTCTATACCTTTTTTCATTAATCTTTATAACTACAATATTATTTGGTAATATTACTACTAAAATACCTCAAGTATATGCGGGTCAGGAGCTAGAAAATGCTCAAGCCGATAGAGCTAGGCTTGAAAGTGAGCTTTCAGGATTAGAAAAAGAGATTGCGCAGAAACAAAAAGAACTTTTATCACAAAAAGGTCAATCTGTTTCTATTTCCAGAGATATCTCAATTCTTGTAACTCAAATAAAAAAAGCTAAATTAGGTATTCAATCTAAAAATTTAATTATTAAAAAATTAGGAGGAGAAATAATTGAAAAAAGTAAACAAATTAATGTTTTAAGTTCAAAAATAGATAGCATTAAAGAATCTCTTGCCCAATTAATTCGTAAAGATAGAGAAATAGACGAAAAATCAATAATAGCTTTAATACTTTCTCAGGATACTATTTCTGATGCCTATGGAGATATTGATGCTTTTTCATCTTTAAAAAAAAGTATCAAATATTCTGTTGATGAAATCAGAGGAGTTAAAACAGAAACAGAAACAGAAAAAATTCTTTTAGAAGAAAAGAAAAACCAAGAAGTTGATACAAAAATTGAGCTTGAAAATGCCCAACACCAGGTAGAAGTAAATGAGATTGAAAAACAAAAACTTCTTTCAATTAGTAAAAGCAAAGAAAGTGAATATCAAAAATTATTAGCAGATAAGGCCAAAAGACGTTCTGAAATATTATCAATGCTCTTTAATCTTCGTGATGTATCAGCTATTCCTTTTGAAAAAGCTTATGAGTATGCAAAAGTAGCAGAACAAAAAACAGGTATACGCCCCGCGTTTCTTCTTGCTATTTTGACACAAGAAAGTAATCTTGGAACTGACCAAGGGTCTTGTTATGTTACAAATATGGAAACTGGTAGTGGTATAAGTTCCAAAAGTGGTAAGGCTTTTCTTAATGTAATGAAACCAACTCGTGATGTTAAACCATTCTTTGAAATAACAACAGAGGTTGGTAGAGATCCGTACAAAACACTTGTCTCATGTCCGATTGGTGGTTCAGGCTACGGTGGAGCAATGGGTCCATCTCAATTTATTCCTTCTACTTGGAATCTGTTAAAAAATCGTATTGCTACTATGCTTGGAGTAAAAACTCCTGACCCTTGGTATGCAAAAGATGCCTTTATAGCTTCAGCTATATATCTAACAGACCTAGGTGGAGGAGGAGGAAGCTATACAGGAGAAAGAAATTCAGCTTGTAGATACTACTCAGGTAGAAAATGTGACACCAAAACACCCAATAATAGCTTCTACGGAGACTCTGTTATGAAGAAAGCTACTAATATTCAAACAAAATATATTGACCCATTGCAAAACTAATTTTATCGTGATAATATAGCAAAGTCATGAAAAAAAACATACATCCAAAATATAACAGTGCTTCTAAGGTCACTTGCGCATGTGGAGCAACTTTCCCAGTTGGTTCATCTATGGAAAAAATAGATGTTGAAATATGTAGTCAATGTCATCCTTTTTATACTGGTAATGAAAAAGTTCTAGATACAGCTGGCCGTGTTGACCGCTTTAAGAAGCGCGTTGCTGCATCTGTAAAAACAAAGACAAAGAAATAAATTCCTAAACATAAAAAGCTCTAGTGTAGAGCTTTTTATGTTTTTTGTTATATAATTAAAATAATATGAACTTAGACCTAGAACAATTAAAGAAAGATCACAAAACTAGTTATTTTGCAGAAGAATACGAGAGGCTTTTATCTGAGGAGAAAAAAGTAAATGATATGGTTAGTAGCGATGAAAGTCTTCGTGAATTAGCTGAAGAAGAATTACAAAATATTATTTTTCAAAGAGAAGCCATCGAGCGCCAGATTGAAGAAATAACAAAAAGTGAAAAAGAGGAAGAGGAATTTCCAAATGAGATTGTTCTAGAAGTTAGAGCTGGAGCCGGAGGAGACGAAGCTTCACTTTTTGCTTGGGAACTTGCGCATATGTATGAAAGATATTCCGAAACAAAACATTGGTCATGGCGTGTACTTGATGAATCTCGTAGTAGTGCTGATGGATACAAAGAAGCATCTTTTGAAATAAAAGGCAGAGATGTCTATAAAATTTTAAGATATGAAACTGGAGTTCACCGAGTACAGCGTGTTCCTTCAACTGAAAAAAATGGGCGTATACATACATCTACCGCTTCTGTTGCGGTCTTACCGATCAGAAAAAAGACAAACGTAATAATAAATCCTGGTGATATTGAAATGGAGTATTCTAGGTCAGGAGGGGCTGGGGGGCAAAATGTTAACAAGGTTGAAACAGCAGTAAGATTAATTCATATACCTACCGGCATAGATGTTCGTTGTACAACAGAAAGAAAACAATTAGCTAATAGAGAGAAAGCCATGGAAATATTAATGTCTAAACTTCAAATATTAAAAGATGAGGAAGAGGCAAAAAAATATTCATCTGAACGAAAAAATCAAATTGGAACAAACGATAGAAGTGAAAAAATTCGTACATATAATTTTCCTCAAGATAGGGTTACAGATCATCGAATTAAACAATCCTGGTCAAACATACCAGGAATTCTAGATGGAAACATTACGAGAATCATTGAGGCACTCTCTATTGGAGTTATAGGAGAAGACACAGAGGAAGAAGAATAAATATTTTTTTAAAAACAAGTGTAATATATATTACACTTGTTTTTTTTTATTTTACAAGTTGTAAAAAAATAATATGAGACTATAATATCAGCACAATCTATTTTTTCCTACAAATCTGTCCTTTGTAATTAAAAATAAATATTAATAATAAAAATTATATTTCATATTATGAAAATTTTCTCTGTATTGCGTGTTTCTAGTAATAAAAACCAGATATCAAAAATCTTATCCAAATTATCAAAAATTTTCATAATTATTTTTATATTAATAGTCACCGCAATAACTATTTTTCCAAACGAGTCACAGGCTGTCTGGACAGAGAGAACTTCGGCAGGTTCTCGGAATTGGCAATCTATTGCAACATCATCTGATGGAGTTAAAATTGCGGCAGTAGTTGATTCTGGATATATCTATACTTCTACTAATAGCGGGGCAACTTGGACAGAGAGAATAAGTGTAGGACAAAAATTATGGAGATCTATTGCTTCATCATCTGATGGGACAAAACTAGCAGCAGTTGTTTCTGGTGGAGATATTTACACATCAACCGACAGTGGAGCAACTTGGGTAGATCGCTCCAGTGCTGGACTAAGAAATTGGCAGTCTATATCTTCCTCATCAGATGGAACAATTTTAGTTGCAGCTAGTAGCGATAGTTGGGATAACTCTTATATTTATACTTCAGAAGACGCAGGCGTAAATTGGATACAAAGAACAGGGGCTGGAAGTCATCCATGGAGAACTACTGCAATGTCTTCTGATGGAACAAAAATGGTAGCTGCAGCAAACAATGAATATCTTTATATATCAAATAATACAGGAGCAACATGGACAAGAACAGGATTAGGTCTTATGCCATGGATATCTGTATCCTCATCATCAGATGGGACAAAATTAGCAGCAGTTGCAGGAGGAGCTTCTACATTTGGAGCTGGTAGTTATTATGTTTATACATCAGAAGATTCTGGAACAACTTGGATAGAACAAATTAACTCTACAAAAATGACTTCGAGATTTTCTATTGCTTCGTCATCTGATGGAACAAAACTAGTAACCTTAAATAGTGGGACTAGTGGAATTGGTGATTATATCTACAAATCAGTAGACAGTGGAGCAACCTGGTTAACACAAACAACAGCCGGACAAAGATTCTGGAAATCAATTTCTTCGTCATCAGATGGAACAAAATTTGCGGCAATTGTTTATGGTGGATATATTTATACTTATACTCCAACTCAACTTTCAGTAATATCAACAGATGCAGCTTCAAGTACAACACAAATATCTACAACTTTAAACGGAACAATTTCAAATGTTGGAGAAGAAAATCCTACAGTTAGAGGATTCGAATATGGACTAACCACAAGTTATGGAACAACAACAGTAGAGAATGGCTCATTTGGAATTGGGTCTTATACAAAAAGTATAACAGGATTTTCATGTTCTACTCTTTACCATTTCCGTGCTTATGCTACTAATAGTGGAGGTAAGGCAATAGGAGGTGATCAATCTTTTACAACAAACCCATGTACTTATCCATTATTAAGTACTAGTGCAGCAACTTCAATTTCATTAACAGGAGCTACTTTAAATGGAAATATTTTAAATATAGGACAAGATAATTCTACAATCAGAGGATTTCAATATGGACTAACCACAAGTTACGGAACAACAACAATAGAAAATGGATCTTTCGGCTTAGGAGCTTTTACTTCAGATATTATCGGTTTAAGCTGTGGAAATACTTACCATTTTCGCTCATATGCTACTAACTCCATAAGTACTGGCTATGGAGATGATTTAACTTTTGCAGCAAGTAATTGTTCTTCTGCTGGTTGGGTTAGAAGAACAAGTTCTGGTCTAAATAACTGGTATTCAGTTGCAATGTCAGCTGATGGAACAAAAATAGTTGCTTCATCAAGTAATTCTGGTAATGGTTATATTTATATATCAACTGATAGTGGAAGAACTTGGACACAAAAAACAAGTGCCGGTTTAAAATTTTGGTATTCAGTTGCAATGTCAGCTGATGGAACAAAATTAGCTGCAGCTGTTTATGATGATTATATTTATACATCAATAGATGGAGGTGATACATGGATAGCAAAAACTACTTCAACTATAAAAAAATGGGCAAAAATTATTTTATCCTCGGATGGAACTAAAATTGCAGCATGGAATGCAACAGACTCTAGGCTTTATACTTCAACAGATAGCGGAGCAACTTGGACTATACAATACGGAGCTAACGGCGTTGGATTAAATATGACAATGTCTTCCTTAGGGGATAAAATTGCAGGTTCACTTCAAAATTTGACATATATATCAACTTCTAATGATGGTGGAATAACCTGGACGAAACAATATAATTCTGATGAGCGTAGTTGGAGTGGAATAGCTTCATCTTCGGATGGAATAAAAATGGCGGCAACTAATGGTGGCTATGGTTATTCTGGCTACGTTCTCACTTCAACAGATGGTGGAATTAACTGGATACAAAGAACAAATGCGGGTTTTCGTGAATGGAAAGACATTGCTTCATCTGCTGATGGAAATACACTAGTAGCAATAACTAAATATAATTATATTTATTTATCTAGAGATTCTGGTAATACATGGGCAGAACAAACTTCTGCGGGACAAAATTCTTGGCAATATATTTCTTCTTCAGCTGATGGAACTAAATTAGCTGCCACTAGTGCTAGCAATTATATTTACACTTATGAACAAGCTAATATCTCAACATTAAATACAAATCCTGCATCTTCTATTATTTCAAACGGAGCTACTTTAAATGGTTATATTTCTAATACAGGTGGTGAAGTTTCAAGCGTTAGAGGATTCGAATATGGATTAGATACAAGTTACGGAAAAACAACAATTGAAAACGGATCATTTGGTATTGGTGCATTTACAAAAAATATTTCCGGTCTAAGTTGTGAGACAACATACCATTTCCGTTCATATGCCACCAATGGAGGAGGAAGCTCTTACGGTAATGACCAAACATTTATTTCAGGATCATGTTCTGGTATTCCAGTTTTATCCACAGAAATAGTTTCATCTATTTCTCCAACTTCGGTTACGTTAAATGGAAGCATTACAAACATAGGATTAAGTAATCCAACAGTTAGAGGCTTTGAATATGGATTAACAACAAACTATAGCGCTTCAAACATAGGTAATGGTACATTCGCAGTTGGATTATTTTCAAAAAATGTCTCTGCTCTAATATGTGGTTCTACTTATCACTATCGTTCTTTTGCTACAAATACAACAGGCATAGGGTACGGACAAGATCTAACGTTTAATACAAGTTCTTGTATTTATCCTTCTTTGACTACTAATACCGCAACCTTAGTAACCTCTATTACTGCAACCTTAAATGGAACAATTTCAAATACAGGTGGATCTAATCCTACGGTTCGCGGTTTTGAATACGGAACAACTATTAGTTATGGAACATCAACAGTCGAAAATGGAACATTTGGTATTGGATCATACTCAAAAAATGTTTCTGGTTTAATCTGTGCTACTTTATATCACTTCCGTTCATATGCAACAAATACTAATGGCAATGGTGTCGGAGTTGATCAAACATTTACCACCGGCAGCTGTTCGGGGATATCTACTCTTACAACACAAACCGCTACTTTGATTTCGTTAAATGGAGCTACCTTAAATGGAACAATCACAAATACAAGTGGTGAAAATCCTACAATCAGAGGTTTTGAATATGGAACAACTATTAGTTATGGAACAATTGCAAACGAGATTGGTTCCTTTGGAATAGGTTCATATACTAAAAATGTTACTACTTTAACATGCGGAACTCTCTATCACTTTCGTGCATATGCAACTAATAGTGGAGGATCTGGTTATGGTAATGATCAGACATTTACAACAGGAACTTGTTCTGGAATTTCGACAATTTCAACTGAAGTCGCTTCATCTTTATCTTCTACGAGTGCCACATTGAATGGAACTGTTCTAAATACAGGAGGTGAAAATCCTACAGTTAGAGGCTACGAATATGGAGTAACTATAAGTTATGGAACTACAACAATAGAAAATGGTACATTTGGTATTAGTAGTTTCTCAAAAAATATTTCTTCTTTATCTTGTGCTACTTTATACCACTTCCGTTCATACGCTACAAATACCATTGGAACTGGTTATGGTAACGACCAAACATTAACCACAAATAATTGTACATATCCAAATCTGACTACAAATAATGCAACATCAATTATTAAAACATCTGCTGTTTTGAGTGGGTCTATTACAGATACAGGAGGAAATAATTCAACTGTTAGAGGATTCGAATACGGATTAGATACAAGTTACGGAACATCAACAACAGAAAATGGAACATTTGGACTCGGATCATATACAAAAAGTGTTTCTGGTTTAACATGCGGAACTCTCTATCACTTCCGTGCATATGGAACTAATGGTGGAGGAACTGGTTATGGTAACGATCAAACATTTACAACGGGAACTTGTTCTGGAACAATAGGATGGACAGCACAATACAATCTTGGATTTAAATACTGGTACACAATTGCTTCATCTTTAGATGGGAATAAATTAGCAGCAGGAGTGTTGGGTGATTATATTTATACCTCAATAGATAGTGGTTTAAATTGGACAGCACAAATAAATTCAGGAATTAAAAGTTGGATTTCAATTGCATCATCATCAGATGGAACTAAATTAACAGCAGCTGGAGTTTCTGCTTCAAATGGATGGGGTTATCTTTATACATCAGTAGATAGCGGTGCAACCTGGACAGAAAGAACTTCTGCTGGTAATCGTACGTGGAACTATGTCGCATCATCATCAGATGGCACAAAGCTTGCGGCTTCAGTTTCTAATGGATATATATACACATCAATTGATAGTGGTGCAACCTGGACAGAAAGAACATCTTCGGGTTTATCTTCATGGAGTAGTATTGCTTCATCAGCCGATGGAATTAAATTAGTAGCAACTTATTACAGTGGATTAATTAGAACTTCATCTGACAGTGGGGCAACCTGGACAGCACAAGCCAATGCTGGATCATTAGTATGGAGGAATGTAACATCCTCTACTGATGGAACAAAATTAGCAGCTGCAGCTTTTAATGGTTATATTTATACATCTATTGATAGTGGTGTAAACTGGACAGCTCAAACTGGATCAGGTATTCATTATTGGAAATGCGTGTATTTATCTCCAGATGGAACAAAATTAATTGCATTAGATAATAATCCTGGTTATATTTATACATCTATTGACGGTGGTGTAACTTGGATAAAAGATACAATTACAGGTTCACGTGCATGGCAAAGTGTTACTTCATCATCAGATGGAACTAAATTAACAGCATTAGCTTCAGCTGATTATATTTACACATATTGGGAAGTAAATATGCCAAAGCCAACAACGGACACTGCTGTTATTACAGGAGTAAATATTGTCACATTAAATGGTTATGTTGATACAGATCACACTATTCATGGTTTCCAATATGGATTAACAACAAGTTACGGAACTACAACAACAGAAAGTGGTGCATATAATTTTGGGAATATAACAACAAATATTTCTTCAATTACACCTGGTATTACATATCACTTCCGTTCATATGCTACAAACTCTTCTGGTACAGCTTATAGTGATGATAATACGTTCGTACTTCAATTCCAAAATTGGACTCCAAATACATCTGCGAGCCAACGCTCTTGGTCTTCTATTGCATCATCCATTGATGGCAATAAATTAGTTGCAGTAGGTAGTAATTCATATATATATACATCAATAGACGGCGGAACGACTTGGACGGAAAGAAATGGTGCTGGTAAAAGAGGATGGAAAGCAGTTGCTTCATCTTCTGATGGAAAAAAATTAGTAGTTGGTAATGGAAGCAATGGTTTCTTATATACATCAACCGATGGTGGTGAAACTTGGACAGCAAGAACTTCTCTTGGTCTAAATACATGGCTATCAATTGCCTCATCTTCGGATGGAACTAATTTAGCTGCAGTAACTCAAACGAACGGACTTTATACATCAAACGACAGTGGAGCTACTTGGATAGTTCGTCCTGCCGCAGGTTATAAATATTTTACATCTATAGCTTCGTCTTCTGATGGAATTAAACTAGTTGCAACAGTTTCACCTGGATATATTTATACATCAATCGACAGAGGAGCAACTTGGGTTGAGAGAACGGGGGCAGGTTCTCAAAGCTGGTCTTCTGTTGCTTCATCTTCTGATGGAACTAAATTAGCTGTTGTCTCTAGTCAAGCAGGAGGTTCTATATATACATCAAATGATAGTGGAGCAAATTGGACATTAAGAAGTAACGCTAGAGCGCGCTATTGGAATACAATCACTTCATCATCAGATGGAACAAAATTAGCTGCTACTGAAAATATTTTTTCAGTAAATCTTGGATATATTTATATTTCAAATGATAGTGGAGAAAATTGGGTTGCCCAAGCAAGTGCTGGTAAAAGAGCATGGATACCTATCTTTTCATCATCTGATGGTTCTAAAATTTTAGCTGGAGATAATAATTATGGTTATTTATATTCTTATTCTTTACCCACTTCTCCAATTGTTAAAACAAACTCAGTAACACTTTCAACAGGAACATCTGTTACTTTAAACGGTCAAATAACAGACAATAAAGGAGATAATTCCACGGTTCGAGGTTTCCAGTATGGATTAACAACAAGTTACGGAACTACAACATTAGAAAATGGTTCATTTGCCGTTGGAACGTTTTTGACAAATCTAACAGGGCTTGTAGCAAATACTACATATCACTATCGTTCTTATGCAACTAATTCACTTGGAACAAGTTACAGTGATGATGCTACTTTTGAAATTAAACCATTCATCGAACAAATAACTTCGGGTAAACATTACTGGTATGCAATTACAGCCTCAGCTGACGGAAACAAATTAGCCGCAGTTGATTATGGTAATGGCAACTCTGGAAGTATATATACTTCTACCGACAGTGGGGCCAACTGGACACAAAGAACAAGTTCTAACTCACATAAATGGCTATCAATTACTTCATCCTCTGATGGAACAAAGCTTGCAGCTGCAGCTTATCCTGGTTATATCTATACATCAGCAGATAGTGGAGTAACTTGGATTGAACAGACAAATTCATCATCATGTAATTGGAATTCAATTACTTCATCCTCTGATGGAACTATTCTTGCCGCAGTTGGAACAAATTGTATTTATACATCAGAAGATAGTGGTGATACTTGGACATCAAGAACTAATTCAGGACTTAACGGAGGAAATTCAATTACTTCATCTTCGGATGGAATAAAAATGGCGGCAACTAATGGATTAGGTTACATATATCTCTCAGGAGATAGCGGTGCAACTTGGACGGCTCAAGCAAGCTCAGGTAGTCATTCATGGCGGGCTATAACTTCATCAGCAGATGGCAAGAAACTTGCCGCAGTAGACGCAATGGGAACTGGAAATGGTGGATATATTTATACATCGACAGACAGTGGAGTAACCTGGACTACCCAAACAAATGCAGGTGCACGTTATTGGGTATCAATTGCTTCTTCGAGTGATGGGACAAAATTAACGTCTGTAGTTTTTGATAATTATATTTACACATCAGTTGATAGCGGTGTAACATGGACAGCACAAACAAGTGTTGGAGTACGCACTTGGTACTCAATTACAAGTTCATCTGATGGAGTTAAAATTATTGCTGCAGCATCAGATAATAATATATTTACAAATACTATTCCAGAAGTTCCATTGGTAAATACTGAAGATGCTTCATCTGTTACGATAAGTTCTGCAGTTTTAAATGCGACAATCGAAAGTCTAAATGGAGAATATCCTATTAGTAAGGGATTTGAATATGGATTAGATACAAGCTATGGAAATACTGTAGTAATAACGGGTACATCTAGTGAAAGATCTTATTCTATGGATGTAACATCACTAGCAGAAGAAACAACATATCACTATAAAAGTTATGCTACAAACTCAATAGGTACTGGTTTTGGGGATGACCAAACATTTACAACTGATGCAATTGACGAAATAACATCATTCCAAGAAATACCAAATATAGCAGCTGGAACAGTTGGTGGAGCTACATATGCCAACTCTGTAGCAGTAATAGCTGCATTACCAACAAGTGTGACAGCTATTACCGCAAATGGAAGTACACCTGTCGCAGTAACAACTTGGATTGATACTGATACGTACAACACGGCAGTATCTGGAAGTTATACTTTTACTGCACAAATTACATTACCATATGGTCTTATTAATTCTGGTAATTATAAAGCGACAGCTGAAGTTATTCTTAATCCAGGAGCTACATCAGGTGGTTCAGGAAAAATTCCAAAGAGATCAGGAGGTGGAGGAGGCTCAACAAGCACCCAACTGGAAGGACAGAAAAAAGGAATGATGATTCCAGATGCTATTATTCCGACAAGTGCTCCAACTTCTATCACAGAAAGCCCAATATTAGTTAAAGCTTCGATGGTAAATTCAAACCTTACTGCCGAAGAATTAAAAATAATATCAACAAAAATTTCAACTATTAGTCGATACCTTAAAATTAATATGAAGGGAAGCGATGTTAGTGCATTACAATCATATTTAAATAGTTATGGTTATGATTGTGGAATTGTTGATGGAATATTTGGAAACAAAACAAAAGTTGCGGTTATTGCTTTTCAAAAATTTAACAATTTAATTCCAGACGGTGTTGTTGGTCCAAAAACAAGAGAAATGATGAAATAATTGTATTTCATATTCTCTAAATATATAAATAAAGGCTTAAATACCATAACTTATGTTCTAAGTTATGGTATTTAACTTTATATATTGAATGTTTTTATTATGTTCAAGCCACTGAACATAATTGACAGTTAATTAGTTGTAATCTCGATCTTTTTATTTGGGTTTTGTTGTCTTTTAATTTGGCATCGATGAATTTCATTAGGCTTTCAATCTGCTCTTTTTTCTTGATTTTCCGAGCA
>JBBRVK010000010.1:0-15241 GCA_038247045.1 Minisyncoccia bacterium
CATTGATAGATTTTGGTTTTCGTCTTCCTTCTGCCAGGGATAATCGTCCACTCAAGAGAGATGAGTTTGAAAAAAGAGTTGGGCAAGTTGTTTATGTTTCTGCTACTCCAGGAACTGAAGAGAGAACAGAGAGCAACCAGGTTGTTGAGCAAATAATTCGTCCTACTGGGTTGGTTGATCCAGAAGTTATCGTTAGGCCTGTTAGTGCTTCAAATTTAATTGATACGAGCTTGACGAACAAGAAAATTTTTACGAGGTCCTCAGATGAAGGAAAGGGGGTTAGTGTCAGACCATCACACAAAGAAACTCCTCTGACTCCGTCTTCAGATAAATATCCAGGGCAAATACAAGATTTTATTTCTGAATCAGAAAAAACTATTAAGAAAGGTTTTCGAGTTATGGCGACAACTTTAACAAAAAGAATGGCGGAAGATTTATCTTTGTATTTAAAAGACAAGGGAATTAAAGCTGAATATTTACATAGTGAAATAAAAACCATAGAACGTATTCAAATTCTTACTCAATTTCGACGTGGGGATATTGATATTTTAGTAGGAGTAAACTTGCTTCGTGAAGGTCTTGATTTGCCGGAAGTTGCTTTGATTGGAATATTAGATGCCGACAAAGAAGGCTTCTTGCGTTCTGATACAGCTCTAATCCAAACTATTGGACGTGCAGCAAGAAATGTTGAAGGGAAAGTAATACTTTATGCTGATGTCATGACTGGTTCTCTTGAAAGAGCAATCGGTGAGACAAATCGTCGTCGAGCTATTCAAGTGGCTTACAATAAAAAACATGGTATTACTCCAAAAACGATTATTAAGAAGATCAAAGATATAACAGAAGAACTTGAAAATAAACATGAGAAGGCTGTAAACATGGAGCTTAATCTTGATGTTGATTTATTTAAGAAAGCTTTTGTTAAAGATAAAAGTAATAAAGGCAAGACGGAGTCTGATTCTATTAAGAACATAATGCTTTCAGATGAAGATAGAAATAAAAAAGTATATGAAAAGATAATTCAAATTAAAGAGAAAGAAATGAGTAAGGCTGTTAAGGAATTAGACTTTGAAACAGCTGCAATTTTAAGAGATGAGATTATGATGCTTCATAAGAAAAATACACAACAATAAAAGCACAGAATATTCTGTGCTTTTATTGTTGTGTGGAAATTTATTTAGAAACTTCGTATGTCACCCTTGCTATATATTTATTATGTTTCTTTTCAATTTCTATTTTTACATTTTTCATATTAGTTTCTGAGCTAATAGAAATTATATTTTTTCTTTCTGTTGAAATATTTTCTTTATCTTCTTTTGTTTTCTGGTTCACTATATTTACAACATGAGATTTATATTCTTCAGAAGCTTCTCCGAGGGCAGACATGACAGCCTCTTCGGAGGTTGGACCAAATGAAAATATCTTTTTTGTAATTACTTGTTGGTTATCTGCTTCTTTCTGCTTCGTATTTCCGTCTATTTTAAGCGATACGGAAAATCTTGAAGATTCTTCGTATTTATTTGCTATATCTTGCTTAGCCATCAAAACAGAAGTTTCAACATCAATATTTTGAAAATAATAAGTTGTATCATTCTCAGATTTTGGTAGTTTTTTTCCAGAGAATTCAGTTGTGACAGATTCCTCATTGCTATTTTTTATTTCTGAAACATCATAATTAACATAAGAGCTATCTTTTGTTTGATATGTATTTTCAAGAAGATCTTTTATTGTTATATTTCCTTGAAACCACTCTGAACTATTTTTATTTAAAAGATTGTCTTTTCCGTTTTCTTGGGCATCAGCAGCTTCATAAATACCAGAAGAAAAGACAAGTACGGTAATTCCAAGTTTAATATATTTTTTTGCTCCTTCAATAATTTTATATGAACCAAAGGCAAATCCGGGTAGCTTATTGGGTAATTTTTCTTTGGTAATTTTTGCTTCTTTTGTATTTTCAGGCTTTTTTTCTAGGGTAGGGGATGATGTAAATTTTTCCATAGATTGATTGTATCATTCTTTTAGTAAAATCAACTATTTACTTATATTATCCTTGTTTTATAAGCTAAAAGTAAAAACACCCTGCGAACTAAAAAAGTTGCAAGGTGTTAGTGATGTATTCCAAAATTGAAAATATCAGGAGTATATCTACAGATAAAGAATCTGTTGCTCTATCTTTGAGCTAGGTCCTGATTTTTTAGCAAAAAACAAAGTATTACTCTCAATTACTACAATATACAGATATATTGTGTTTGTCAATACCACCTATATATGTTAAGATTAGAGATAGTAAAATATTAGTATACCCCCTCTATGGTAGATGTGGGGTCTCTTATGTAATTATGAAAAAAGACGATATAAACAAAATAATAATTAAAGGTGCTAGAACACACAATTTAAAAAATATTAACGTAGAAATGCCAAGGAATAAGATGGTAGTTATTACTGGAATGTCTGGTTCCGGTAAATCATCCCTTGCTTTTGACACTATCTTTGCTGAAGGTCAACGTCGATATGTTGAAAGTCTTTCTGCTTATGCTCGTCAGTTTCTAAATCAAATGCCTAAACCTGATGTTGATGAAATCACTGGTCTCTCCCCAGCTATCTCTATTGATCAGAAATCTCGTTCAAATAATCCTCGTTCAACTGTTGCCACTATCACAGAAATTTATGATTATCTGCGTGTTTTATATGCTCGAGTAGGTAGGCCTCACTGTCCTGTTTGTGGTGATGAAATAAAAAAACTTTCCAATGAAGAGATTATGAATTTCGCTCTTGAAAAAATAGGAGTTACAAAACTTCCTATTAAAAAGAATCCCACAGGGAAGCAATCTTCAAGCGGGGCAAGAAAAGTTTTAGGTGTTGAATGGGATGAAACTCCAATTACAATTTTTTCTCCAGTTGTTCGTGGTAGAAAGGGGGAATACTACCAGATGCTTTATGATTTACTAAATAAAGGTTTTACAAAAGTCCGTCTTGATGGAACGATGAAAAATCTTCGTGAACGTATCGATATGTCAAAAACAAAACATCATGATATTGATGTTCTTATTGATGATTTTCAAATGCATGAATTCCGCGATAACAAAGATGATGCTCGTATGCGGTTGTCTGAATCTATCGAACGAGCACTTATCGAATCTGAAGGTTTAGTTATCATTAAAATTGCTGACGATGAATTTACTTTGTCTTCAAAATTTGCTTGTGCTCGTGATGGTTTTTCTTTCCCGGAAGTTGAACCTAGATTGTTTTCTTTTAACTCTCCTTATGGAGCCTGTCCTACTTGTAATGGGCTAGGTAGTAAATACTTTGGGGGAACAGAACCATGTGATGATTGTCATGGCGCCCGACTTCGTCCTGAAGCCCTGAATGTCTTTATTGGAAATAACAAAAAAACAAGTCAAAATATTGTAAAACTTACCCATATGTCTATTTCTGAAGTAGCTGATTTTTTTGTGGAGTTAGAATTAAACGAAAAAGAAAAAGAAATTTCTAATGTTGTTATAAAAGAAATTGAAGCAAGGCTACAATTTATGTTAAATGTTGGACTTGATTATCTTTCCTTGGATCGAAAAGCGAATACATTATCTGGTGGGGAAGCTCAACGTATTAGACTTGCAAGTCAGCTTGGTTCACGATTGGTGGGAGCTCTATATGTTCTTGATGAACCAACAATTGGACTTCACCAAAGAGATAATGATCGTCTGATTAAAACTCTTCATAATCTTCGTGATCTTGGAAATACTATTATTGTCGTTGAGCACGACGAAGATACTATTTATGCTTCAGATTATATTATTGATATTGGGCCGCTTGCTGGAGTTCATGGTGGAGAAGTTATTGTCTCCGATTATTTAGAAGAGTTACTCAGTGCTCCATCCAATAAATCAAAATCAAGAACTTTAGCATATTTACGAAATGAAATAAGAATTGAAATTCCAAAAAAAAGACGTACAAGCGAAAAAGGTAGTTTGAAAATTATTGGCGGAAAAATTTTCAATATTGATAATCTGAATGCTGAAGTTCCACTTGGAAAGATGGTATCTATTACTGGAGTTTCTGGTTCAGGTAAAAGTTCTTTTATGTATGAAATTTTGTATAAAAATTTACAAGCTAGATATGAGAGAAAGCACAGAAGTGCACAAGTTTACAATTGTGCTTCATTTACAGGAACAGAATATTTGTCTCGAGCTATCTTAATAGACCAGTCACCAATCGGTCGCACTCCACGTTCCAATATTGCAACTTATACAGGCTCATTTACTCATATACGTGATTTATTTGCGACGAGTGAAGACGCTAGGCTTCGTGGCTGGAAAGCGAATAGATTTTCTTTTAATGTTAAGGGTGGTCGCTGTGAAGCATGTGAGGGGAATGGTGAAATTGCTGTTGAAATGCATTTCTTACCAACTGTTTATGTTACCTGTGATGTTTGTGGGGGCAAAAGATTTGATAAGGAAACTCTGGTTATTAAATATAAAAAGAAAAATATATTTGAAATTTTAGAAATGACAGTCGAAGAAGCTGTAACTTTTTTTGAAGAAATTCCTGCTATATATGACAGACTAAAAACTTTGATGGATGTTGGTCTTGGGTATGTGAAGCTTGGACAATCTGCCACGACTCTCTCTGGTGGAGAAGCTCAACGTGTAAAAATATCTTCAGAACTATATCGCCCGAATCTTGAAAAAACTATTTATTTATTAGACGAGCCAACTGTTGGTCTTCACTATGATGATGTTGCTAAACTTTTAGAAGTTTTAAATAAACTTGTAAACAAGGGCAACAGTGTTATTTTAATTGAACACAATATGGATATCATTAAATGCTCCGACTATATTATTGATATTGGTCCAGAAGGGGGACTTCTCGGTGGTAAAATTGTTGCCAGAGGTACACCAGAAGAAGTGGCTAATACTCCAGGGAGTCATACTGGTAAATATTTGAAAAAAGTTTTGAAAAAGAAGTAAAATTGAGTAAGGCAAGACCTTACTCAAGAGAGAAATAAATAAAAAAAGAAGCACCTTTTTGGAGTGCTTTCTTTTGCATTAAGTGAGATTAATTTGTTATTTGAAGCAAGAGAATAGAAGTCTCTGTTTCAATAGTTAGTCCAATTCTAGGGACTTTTGTAATAGATAAGATTTTTGAACTAGCACGGAAGCGTACTTCTTTTGGATCACCACTTGGGTGTTCGGATGTGTAAGCACCCCAAAGTTCGTTTCCTATTTTAGGTTTTCTTGCTAGAGTTATTTGTCTGTTACCTACTGGAATTCCAGAGGTTTTTCCTTTTTTCACCCAGACTTTAGTCACATTACACATTACGCCAGTCTTAATTTCTGGTTCCACAAATGTTACCTTTTTCTTCATTTTTTTAATTATTAAAGGGTTTAACTTATTTGTATTGTACATTACTTATTTTTAATCTAATATATAAGCTATGAATAGTCAAATGCTTAAAAAGAAGGGTCTTCCTAGTAAGCCTGGGGTTTACTTCTTTCTTAAGGACAAAGAAATCATCTACATAGGCAAGGCTACATCACTTCGTGATAGGACACGGAGCTATTTTAGTAAAGATTTGATAGCAACACGAGGCCCAGCTGTTCTTGATATGGTTGTTCAATCAGATAATATTAAATGGCAAGAAACGGATAGTGTCCTCGAAGCTCTTATCTTGGAGTCTAATTTAATTAAGAAACATTTACCCAAATATAATACGAAAGAGAAAGATAATAAAAGTTTTAATTATGTTTGTATTACAAAAGATTCTTTACCAAAAATTTTAATCAATAGAGGCAGAACTTTAAAGAGAGAAAATTACGAAGAAGTCTATGGTCCATTTCCAAATGGATTACAACTACGAACAGCGATGAAAATCATTCGTCGCATTTTTCCATACATAGACGATCAGTCTTCAAAGAAGAATAATATTGTTTTTTATAAACAAATTGGTTTGTCTCCAGACCTTGATTTCTTGGAAGGGAAGAAGAAAAGTTCTTTTCCGAACTGGTCTGGCCGAGCTGAAAGCGAGGAGATCCGAGGACTTGAAGAAAAGAAGCTTTTTTATTCCCTTCATCAAGAATATAAAAATAATATTAAAAATCTTAAATTATTTTTTCAAGGAAAGAAAAAAAGTGTCATTGTAAATTTAAAAAAAGAAATGCTTGCTCATGCTAAAATAAAAGAATTTGAAAAAGCAGGGGAAGTAAAGAAAAGAATTTTTGCCTTGGAACATATAAATGATGTGGCTCTTATTAAGGAAGATATTACACAAGAAAATATATTTGCTACATTTAGAATTGAAGCTTACGATATAGCCCATATGGGAGGGAAGAATATGGTGGGAGTTATGGTTGTTGTTGAAAATGGTGAGCCTTCAAAAAATGAATATAAGAAATTTATTATTAGAACTCAATCAAACGCAAATGATACGGGGGCTCTTGAGGAAGTCCTATCTCGTAGATTACGTCATACGGAATGGGGATTGCCGGGTTTGATTGTTGTAGATGGTGGTAGTGCGCAGATAAATGTTGCTGTACGTGTAGTTAATCGCTATCAGTTTGATATTCCAGTAATTTCAGTTTTAAAAGACGATAGACATAAGGCCAAAGCTTTAATTGGTGATGAGAATTTGATTAAAAAATATAAAAAATCAATCTTACTTACCAATTCTGAATCTCATCGGTTTGCGATATCTTTTCACAAGAAAAAAAGAAACGAAAATTTTTTAAAATAATCGACGATTGTGGTACAATATTTTTATGATAAAAGTTGGAGTAATTCGTGGAGGGATAAGTTCTGAATATGAAGTCTCACTGAAGACTGGTAGTAATGTCCTTTCCCATTTGCGTGGAGATAAATTAAATCAAATATATAAACCGATAGATATTTTAATAGATAAAGATGGTACTTGGCATATCGGAGGTAGACCTGTAGAGATTAAAGATGTCTTTCATTCTGTAGATGTTATCTTTAATGCCCTTCATGGTGATTTTGGAGAAGATGGAAAGGTTCAGCAAATGCTTGATCAATGGAAAATACCTTATACAGGTTCTGGCGCATTTCCATCGGCTCTCGGTTATAACAAAGCTCTAGCAAAAGAACAATTTAAACAACTTGGAATAAAAACTCCTAACCACCTTATTTTTCCTCGATATGAACAAGAAACAGACGGTGATTTAGATATTTATTCTGAAAAAGTTGCAAAACAAATCCATGACAAACTTTCACCTTATTGGATTTTGAAGCCTCTTTCTGGTGGTTCTTCTGTTGGGATGAGAATATGTAAAACTTACCCTGATTTGATAAATGCTTTTATGGAAGGAATAAATATTGAAACGGATGTAATTGTGGAAGAATTAATTGAAGGTAGAGAAGCAACCGTTGGTGTTATAAATAATTTTAGAGATAAGAAGGTTTATGTTTTACCTTCAGTTGAAATTTGTATTCCTAATGATAAAATATTTTTTGATTATGAAGCAAAGTATGGAGGGATGTCGCAAGAGATTTGTCCTGGTAATTTTAGCGTTGAAGAAAAAAATGAACTTGCAAGATTAGCTGAGCTAATACATACAGGATTAAATCTTGACCACTATTCTCGAAGTGATTTTATTCTTAACTCGAAGAAGGGTATATATGTCCTTGAAGTGAATACTCTACCTGGACTCACTGACGAATCTCTCATCCCCAAAATGCTTTCTTCTGTTGGGTCTACAGTTCCTGAGTTTATTGATCATGTGATTAAGCTTGCTTTGAATAGACATAAATAATAGTCTAAATTTTAGTTATACACACTTTAATATTGACATATTGTTTATCTGGTGTACAATAATAGAGCAATGTTCTTGAGGTTTTTGGTCTTTTTTATTAATTATTAATAATAAAAATACGCTAATTAAAACTTATCTTGACTCATTTCTCCAAAATAAAATCAGAATAATGGTTAAAATTAGTTTTAGATAGCAAAAAATAAATATATGTATACTTTAAGAAAAAAAATAAATATTGGGGTTGTTTCTAGATTTGTGTTCGTGTCTATTTTTGTCATAGTCGGATTATTTGCTTTCGCAAATATATCAAAAGCCGCTACTGGTCCTGTAATTACTATTGCTCCTTATACAACAGAGCAAACAAATAAAGATATTACAGTTACCGCCAGTGTAAGTAATGGAGTCTTGATAACACCAAGTCATACTTTTACTGAAAATGGTAGTTTTGATTTTGTGGCTCAGGATTCAAATAATTATGTAACAACAAAACAAGTTGTTGTTACAAATATTTATAAGTCAAAAGTTCTTGGAGCTGAATCATTTCACTTTACGCAATTACTTAAACCTGGATCAAAAGGCAATGAAGTTATGGAGCTTCAAAAGTTTTTAAATAATGCTGGTTATAGTATTGGCATTCCGAATGGTTTCTTTGGTCCTAAAACCAAGGCCTCCGTCATCAAATTTCAGATTGAAAACAATTTGAAAGGGGATGGAGCAGTAGGACCAATGACTCGTGTTGTTTTAAATAAATAATTTTCAAAGCTCAAATAAAAAACTCTCCATAATATATGGAGAGTTTTTTATTTCGTTTTTTCTTATAATTTACAATAAAATATATTTTACAGATAATATATACAATATAGATTATTTGTGTTATAATTTTTATTTTACTTATAAAAATATCCTTATTTTATAAGTCTATTTTAAATAGTACATTTATCATATTAAATAAAAGACTTAATAGTATTGACAAAAGTAAATAATTTGTTAAACTCACTTGGAAATTATGTTTTTATGAAAATCATGTAAAGAACCTAAGGAATCCATTTTATGCAGTCTAACTGTCTGCCATCAAATTCTGAATATCTGAGCAATTCAGCTCATTTATTATATAAACATTTTTTAAATTAATTTAAATTATTTATTATGAAAAAAGTTTTTGGAATTTTAACGCTTTTATGCGTAATGGCACTTTTCGTGCAAAATGTGGCAGCTCAAAACACTGGAGTTGCGAACTTCAATCTGTCCATGACCGTGGACAAGTATATTGAAACCACTCCTAGTCCGTTGAGTTGGGATTTTGGTACAACTACCCATTCGGCTAGTTATGGTCCATCACGCGAGGAATTATACGGAACAATGGGTCAATGGGACCTCGCCTATGTAAATTGCCCATTCTCTGTGACGGTGTCCGGTAACAATGTCGCGAATGAAGGTGTACCTCGTTTTGCTCGTGCAGAAGTTGGTGCTCATGGCGGTGCTTATGACATTCTGGCAACACTTTATGCGATTCATTTTACCACAAATGGTTATCAGGATTTATTCTACGGAACATGGTTGCAAGGTGCTCATCAGTTTCCTTATACTAAAAGCTACAGTGAAGCTCCACACAATGGTCAGGTTAAAATGGACATGAACGCATATGTAAATTCATCTGTTGCTTCGGAAAATGTTCCAGTAAGAGCCACTTTGATTAATCCTGCTTTTACAGGTATCCAATCTGCTGATGCTGGAGTTTATGCTTGTACAATGATTGTTACGCTGACAGCGCTTTAGTGGTCAATTTGCTACGAAGGTTAAAAGTTCTTTCCTAAAAAATGACACCTCTGAATTTATTCAGAGGTGTTTTTTATTGTGTTTGGTTGAGATGAGCCCGAAAGCGAAGCTTTCGGGTTCATTAATTTTGTCAATGGCATATCACCATATGCCATTGACAAAATTCAAAAAGTTGTTTAATATAGGCTCGAATTTGAAATTCTTTAAAAACCATAAATTTTAATGAAAAAATGAGAAAAGTACTAATTTTTTTAATTTTTTGTATGCCATTTATTAGTTTTTCCCAGGATGTTGTATTGCAAAATATAGCTACCCCAGGAGGAACGAGTATGAGCACTATTAATGGGGCTATTTTAGGTGAAAACCTAATAGGTCCTCGTAGAGTATTGTTTTCTGGAGACTATTTACAAAAAGAGCAATCAAATAAGAGCTCTATAAATTTTGGAATCCAGGTGCCAAACATAGACAAACTGACTACTTTTTATTCTGGGAGAATTTTTTCCCCTGGAATAATAGAGCCTTTTGTCTTTGAAAATCTAACACCAGAACAATTGGTCAATCTTGAGATTACAGTTTTTCCTGTTCATTTGGAGCAACTATATTCTTTGTATGTTGATTTAGTAATTAGTGTTACATCAAAAACTATTTCATCAAAGCAATTAGACGAAGCAGGACATTACAAAGCAAGAATTTCTATTAGCTTGCTAAAAATTTAAACCAAAACAAATTCAATTTAAAATGAAAAAAACAAATTTTTTATTTATTTTTTTGTTGCTGACTTTTATTTTTACAAGTTTAGCCGAAGCATCAAGGGTCACTCCAGTAAGGTTTGACATGACTATCGCACCTGGAACAAGTAAAGATTTTACATTGCAACTAATGGGAAGCAAAGGAGAATACAGTCAAAGTTTATTGATTTATGCTTCAGATCTTTCTATGGCTCGTAATGGGGCTCTCGGATTTGATCGGATTGATAATCTCAAGAGTTCTTGTGTTAAATGGATTAAGTTGGAAAAAGAAAAGGCTACTTTGTTCGAAGAACAGAAAATGCCAGTGAAATTCCAAGTCAATATTCCATTTGATGCAACCCCTGGAGAGTATTATGCAATCATCATGGTAGAACCTGAGAAGTATACTAATGTTAAAGACAAGGTAAAGCCTATTATGCTTCAGATGAAGACGAGGGTTGCTGTTGTAATCGTTTTGGATGTTCCTGGTAGAGTTTATGAGAAGAAAGGAGAAGCTACAGAGGCAAATGTCATAAAAACAGATAGTCTTGTACGGATTACTTCCACTTTCAAAAACTCTGGGAATTTACACTTAGATGTTATGGGTGAAGCTATTGTCAGAAGTGCTGATGGTAGAATAAGCTTTGGCAAATTTGATTTACAAGCTACTGGTAGTTCTAAAAAGGAAACTTTTATATTACCTGGCTCGATGCGTGATTTTACAGGGTCACTAGACCGATTATTGCCTTCTGGAGATTATAAAGTAGATGTATCATACAACTATGGATATGATTTCAAGAAAGCAAACAAGTCTCAGAAATTCACTGTAGTCCGTAAGACTCCAATCAAAGAAGATGCTGCAGAATTTTTAGCTATTGGGACAAAAGAATTGAGACTCCAAATACCAGAAGGTGGTAGAAAGACAGAGGTCGTCCGGTTGACAAACTTGGACTACAGACCATTATCTGTTGATATTACATCAGATGGCGAAGGAGTAACAGTTTCCCCAAATAATCTGGTTTTAAGACCAGGAGAAGTTCGCAACGTCATGGCTACCGTTTCTGTCCCGAAATATATAGGGGGCAAAATGGAATCCACAATTACCTTAAAAAGTGAGAGAGGATTAAGTTCAAAAATCAAAGTTTTAGCTTCTGCCGACAAAGACAAACTAGTTGTCAAAGAAACTAAAAATGAGATATAAAATTAAAAAAACAAAAAATAGTAATTCTAATATTTCGTTAAATTTAAAAAGTCCAGAAAATGAAAAAATTAAGTTTTTTATTGTCTCTTCTTGCAATCATTCTTTTAATCTCTTGTGCTACTGTCCGTGAGCCTATTCCCGTGAAGAAGAAAATAGCACTATCGCAGGATTCAATCAATGCATTGGAACTCGCAGAGGAATTAGCATCAAATGCTAGATTCAAAGCAAGTGCTGAATCAGAAAAAAGCAAAGTCGACCAGCCGTTGGTTAGCAATATTTTTGTAGAAATGGATATCAGGGCGGTTATCATGGACATCGCTACACAGACTGGGGTCAATATTATCCCAGATAATTCTGTTAATGGAGCTGTCTCTATGACACTCAAAGATGTACCACTTGAAAAAGCACTTGAAATGATATTGTATCCTGGTGGATATAAGTATCGCTATATTGCTGATGGAAAGTATTACATAGTCGGGCGTTCTCTACCTGAGAATGCTAGCTTTGAATCACTTACCATCACGAAAACTATCAAGACAAACAGGGGTGCTGGAATCGTGATTTCACAATTGTCACCGTTCTTTCAAATGTTTACAAAAGCAGATGGTCAGAATATAACTATTACTGCCTTGCCTGATGTTGTAAATCGTATCGAAAAGGATGTTTCTTCAATTGATAAATCAAGGCGTCAGATAGAAATCACTGCACAGTTTATGATGGTAGAATGGGACAAAGGAACAAGTCTCGGAGCACAGTGGAGTGATATTAATCTCTCTGCTTCCGGAATAGGTAATCTTATCTCAGGTGGAGCTCAAACTTTCTCTTCAGATTTAGCAGGTGGATTAAACATTTTTCTTCAGACAAATGGTTACAATGCTAAAGTTAAAACAATGGCTGAACCAAGGATTGTTGTAGAGGATGGAGAAGTCGCTGAGCTTAAAGTCACCGAAGAGCATCTCTTTTTGATTCTCTCTGGTGGTGGTGCTGCCTACAACTATTTCACAACAAAAGATGTGGAAGTAGGGATAAAGCTAAAAGTAAAACCTTCTCTTACAAGGGATGGCAAACTACGTTTGGATATTAATCCTGAAGTAGCCGATATTATTGGTGAAAGGGAATTCAAATCCAATGGTGGACCAACGCAAAAACTACCAATTATTGCAAGACGTTCAACCAATACTACTTTAAAAGTAGAAAATGGTGAGACTGTTGCTCTTGGTGGACTTATCACAAAATTGGAAAAAACAAAAAAGTCAGGAATTCCTGTCTTGCGTGGTATTCCACTTTTGGGATATTTGTTTGGTAATGACAATAATCAGAAAAAAGAAACGGAGTTAGTGATATTCATTACTTCTAAAATCATCAACTAATAGTAAAGAGGCCATACATACAAGTATGGCCTCTAAATTTTTAAAATCTAAAAGATGAAAAAGATTATTTTGATTGGCTTGATTATTTGTAACTTGGTTGCTTTTGATCGAAAACTTGTCTAAAATATTTGGATGAATATTTTAATAATAATATAATATTGAGAGGTCGAATCTTTATGATTCGGCCTTTTTTATTTCCCCTGACCCCGGGTCAGGGGAAATAGGGGAAAGAGGAGGAGTTGTTGTGGGGGAGCAAAATTCTTATAAATATTTTTTAAAAATGCTCAATTATAAGGCTTTTTGGCTATGCACTTTTCATTATTTGACAGATTTATAGATAAGAGTAATCTTAAAACAAATGCTCATTTTCATGATTTATTCATGAGAACTTATCTTTAGTTGCGTTATGTTTTTAACATTCGTATTTTGTGTTTTTTAACTTGTAAAAATTAAAAGCTAGGTCGATATTTGTTTTAATTTTTAGTTATGAGTTAAAAATCACAGAATAAAAAAGTTTATTAATTATTAAAAATTTAATTCTCGCGAATTTGATTTACTAATCAAATTCGCGAAACAAAAAAATGAAAAAAATACTTTTAAGTTTGGCGGTTATCGCTATTGTTGGTGTCGGTGCAATCGGTGCAACAAGAGCATTCTTTAGTAGTACAGCCACTGCAACAGGTAATGTATTCACAGCAGGTACTCTTAATCTTAGAATAGCAAAAGATAGTGCCGGAACTCCAGTGAACGGATGGGAAACTTCTCAGAATGCTTCATGGAACTTCTCAAATATGGCTCCAGGTGGTGCACCTAGTGTCTCAAGTGTCTGGCTAAAAAATACTGGTTCAGTAGATGGATCAAGTTTTGGTATCATTGCAGAAAATACAGAAACTGTTTCAACTTTTGAAAAACAAGCCCGCATCACTAGTCTTACCCTTGGTGGTTCAAATTTACTTACAGGCGGAGCAGGTGCTACCATAGGTGCTTATGTCGCTCCTATAACATGTGACGTAACTGTTTCAGGTACAAAACTTAGTATTGCTACACAAAATAGTGCAAATAGTGGAAAGGTAATTTGTGTTGCTCCTGGTGATTACAATGCAACATGGGAAGGGGTGTCAACTATCCCAGTAACACAATCAATGACTATTGTTTCAACTGGTGGTCCTTCAGTTACGTCATCTATACCATTTGATGTGACAGCAAGTAATGTAACTATTAAAGGATTCAGTATTACTGGGCCAGCTTCTCCTAGGGGAGTGTATATACACGGTGGAGTTAGCAATGTTTCAGTAAAGGATAATAATATCCACAATATTGCCACTTCACTAACTGCTGCAAATTATCAAGGTATTTATCTTGAAGGTATTTCAACTGCTACTTCAAACTTTACTTTCAGTGGTAACACTATTAGTAATATCGGAAACGGGACTAGTAACTTCTCTAACCATGCTATTTATATTGGTGACACTTCAAAAAGTGGACCAATCTCTAATGTAACTGTTTCAAACAATATAATTTCAAATGTGCTCTCTACAAAAGGTGCATATGGATTTATGACAAATGAAAATGGTGGAGTAAGTACACTTGTAGTGAAGAATAATACAATTTCTAATTTACACGGTGGATGGTCAACAGCTATCGGCCTTGAAGGAAATACACCAAGTGCTTCTGTGACACTCAATGATGTTCATGATCTTACAGGTCCATCAACGGGGGTAATAGTTGAATCACCAAATACTAGCGCAGCTTCAATTACTATCAATCAGAATAATTTCACTCCAAATGTAGTACTTGGTATAAACAATACAACAGGAACAGATGTAAACGGACAAAACAACTGGTGGGGTGATCTAACTCCAACTGATCAAATTTCAGCACATGTTAATACATCTGGATTCTTATCTGGTCCTGTTGCTGGTCTTATAAACGGTATTGATCAGAATAGTAACGGCTATGCTGACTTGCAAGATCTTAGTATTACTGGTCTTTCAAATATTGGTGTAAGTCTAAGTGCGGGTGCAGAAAAGCAACTTGTTATGGGAGTTCAACTTGATGGGCCAACCACAGGTGACGCTTTCCAGAATGCTTCTCTAACAACAAATCTAAAAATAAAGCTAACTCAGTAGTTTCATCTTTTAGATTGAATGTTTTTTCTCTTGCCGACTTTGTCGGCAAGAGTATAAAGCATTTATTGGTGCTTTAATTATGAAAAAAGTTCTTAATATAATTTATTACATAGTTCTTACTGTATTAATCGCTATTGCACTATTATTTATGGTGTCTGTCTTTCCTGTTACAGGTAATATTAAACTGATGACAGTTTTGTCTGGCTCAATGGAGCCAAAAATACATACAGGAAGTATTGTTGTTGTTAAATCAGTTGCTGACTATAAAGTAGGA